>JAQUKI010000051.1 GCA_028719225.1 Fidelibacterota bacterium
AACGTGTAACGACAAGCGAACTGAACGCATTTTTCCAGAAAGTCATCGACAAGACGCCGCCACCCGCAATGATGGGCAAATACATCCGGATTAAATATGTCACGCAGGTGAAAGCCGATCCGCCTGTTTTCGCGTTTTTCTGCAACGAACCAAAATTGGTCAAAGAGGATTATCAACGGTTCCTGGAAAATCAGATTCGAAAAGGGTTTGGCTTTCAGGGCGTTCCGCTGACCCTTTCATTCCGGGAAAAATAGTTGATGAAAAAAATATTCCGGGTTGTACTGCTGACTTTATTTACCTGCAACCTGTTTGGGGCGGATGTCGTGGATGCGTACCGTGAATTGGTCGAACAAAAGCAATTGATAGGAAATGCCGGAATAACCGGAGAATCCGGGACGAAAGCCATCAAATCCGTTATGATTTCACCATCGAATATTCGGAAAATTCTCGGAAATACGCTATACAAACGTCCGGATTCGTTGAACAATTATTATGTCACACCTGAAGGTCATTTTAAAATTCATTATACGACGACCGGAAATGACGCCGTCAGCCCGACAATCACAAATTCGGAGAATGTACCTGATTATGTGTGGGAAGTCGGCTTTGCGGCGGAGAAGAGTTACAGCCTGCTGGCCGATACACTTGGATTCGATCCACCACCTCCCGACAATCAAATGGATGGCGCAGAAATCGATATTTATATTGTGAACTGGGCGGGAAGCATTTACGCCTGGACATATCCCGAAGATGAAGTGACGGCGACATCGCGAGAATACGATCGTACAGGTTATACGACTATCGATAACGATTATGCCGAATCGGCGTATAATACAAACGGTTTGGACGGCATGCGGGTCACGGTCGCGCATGAAATTTTCCACATTTTTCAGATGGGATATAATTGGTGGGAAAGCAATGGTCTGATTGGCGTTGACGAGACGGATGGTGATACTTATTTCCTTGAATGGTGTTCGACATGGTTCGAGGAGCGTGCTTATCCGGAAATCAATGACTATTTTGGTTATCTTTCCACTTTTTTCAACGATCCGAATAATCCTGCGTGGTCGAACAGTTACTGGTATTCGTTAGGGATTTTTGTACGTTTTTTAACCGAACAATTTTCAGATAATCCCGACTTTTTAGCAACGGTTTGGGAAACTATCAAAACAAAATACGCGTTTCAGGCACTGGATCAAACGATTGAAGATGAATGCGGCGCATCGCTTGTCTTGTATTGGAATGAGTTTGCAAGACGATGTTATTACACGGGAGTTCGTTACGATGCTCGATACGCACTTTCCGACGACGCGAAGGAATTTCCGCCACTTTATGTTCTTTTAGCAAATCGAAAAAAACTAACAGACCGGATCGATTATAGTTCGACTATTCAACAATTTTCCACGCTTCCGTTTTTAATCACTTTCTCAGCAGACCTGTTTGTGGGATTATCGGCAAATGTTGCCGGTAGTGAAAATCTGGTTTGCGGTTATCTACTGGATCGGTTTGGATCCACGAGCGCATCTCGCAGTTTTTTAGAAGGGAATGATTTCCTAATTGGTGATGTATTATCGCAAGATACACTGGCTATTTTTCTAACAAACACTTCGACAACTTCGGAGATGACGGTTAATTTAAGCATCACCGCAATTCCGGATTCGCAGGTCATTCCAGTCAGATTTCTCGCGCTCTATCCGAATCCTTATCTCATTAAATCCGGGTCCGAATTGTTACTGGAATTCCAGTTGGGAAAAGTGACAACCGATGTAAATATGGCACTCTACAACCTCAGAGGCAATAAGCTCTTTCATAAAAAAATCGAACGCGGACTTCTTTGCCGAGGAGTCAACATAATCGGAATTCCATCCGAAGAGATCGACGCCCGTTACTTAGCATCGGGGATTCATTTTATGACGATTCAATACGGACAGAAATCTTTTACTAAAAAAATGATGATATTGAAATAACCGATCATGTTTACTGAATGAGACTTTCACGTTGAAACAGATAGTAAAAAACGGAACTTATCAGACTAAAATCCAGAATTCCAAATTTATCGCTTATTGTGTGAAAGTCGATTCGGTTGAGGCGGTTCGGAAACGAATTGCTGAGATTGAAGAAGAGCATAGAAAAGCCAACCATGTTTGCTGGGCATACCGCATTTTTCAGAATGAGGATGTTGTCGCCCATAGTTCGGATGCTGGCGAACCGCATTGTTCCGCCGGACCGCCAATTTTATCTGCCATTGAAGGTCGCGATCTGATCGAGGTGGTTTGTATCGTCGTACGGTATTTTGGCGGGATCAAATTGGGAATCGGCGGACTGATTCGGGCTTACGGAAGCACGGCTGGAAAGGCGCTTGACGAGTCCGGCGCCGAGGAATACGAGATCATGACGACACTGGTTATCGGATCGCCGTTGGATAAATATTCCGATGTGATGAGGATTCTGCGGAAATATTCAGCCGAATTTCAGCAGGGATTCGATGATAGATCGATCACTTTTAATGTGCGTATTCCACTGAAAAAACAGATCGATTTAATTGCGAATCTGAAAAGCATTCCGGAAGTTTATTTCACTTAAGTTTTTGATCCCAGGTAAAGCGAATCTCCAATAAAAAATTCATCCTGCAATGAACAACAGCGGAATTATGGGAACCGCATCGTAACGGTGGGTACCTCCCGAGTGTATCAAGTTTCCTCAACGAGGAGGCATGCTTTACTCACTCGAAGCACAGCTCCCAAATTAGTGGTGTTGGTTCCAATAATTTACTCCGCCATGTCACTGCAGGATTGAATTTCAAATAACTTTTTATTCATACCTAAAAGAATATAAACTTAAAAATGGTTGCCGTCAAGTGGTATTTACGAAATGTCGGTAAAGCGATTTGGATTAGTTTTGTAAGTATCGAAAATGAAACGGTTTAATTCGTTTTCTTTATGGAAGAATGATTTTCTGTCTGTTTAACGTCGTTCCAGACTTGATCCATGTCGGCGAGAGTTGCATTTTTCATGGATATGCCTCTTGAAATGAAATCTTCTTCGACCTTTTGGAAACGCGTGACGAATTTCTTCACGTTCTTTCGTAGAGCGGCTTCAGGATCGAGGTTCAGGAAGCGGGACAAATTGACGATAGCAAAAAGCATGTCGCCGAATTCTTCGACGATGTGTTCGCGGTTTCCGTTTTCAATCGCTTCGTCCAATTCCTGTAACTCTTCTTTGATCTTTGCCCGGACTCCGGAAATATCATCCCAATCAAAACCAACCTGAGCGGCTCTTTCCTGCACACGCCGCGCCTGAAGCAGAGCCGGAATTGTTTTCGGAAGGCCTTCCATCAGAGATTTTCGTCCTTCCTTCAATTTGATTTCTTCCCAATTCTGTTTGATCTCTTTCAGATTTGCCTGCACGCCATTGAAGACGTGCGGGTGGCGGCGCACTAATTTTTCGTTGATCGTGCGGATCGAATCGCTCATTTCAAATTCTCGTTCCTCTGCACCAATCTCCGCCTGAAAAACGATATGGAGGAGCAAATCGCCGAGTTCTTCCTTCAATTTGTTCGGTTTATTTTCCTGAATCGCTTCGAGAACTTCGTAGGTTTCTTCGAGTAGATATGGTGTTAGTGATTCGTGTGTCTGGGCTTTATCCCACTCGCAGCCGTGTTCTCCGCGAAGGGTTTTAACGATTTGCACCAGATTGTCAAATTCTTTGCCGGTTTCAGTCATTGGTTTTGAGAATAGGTTTTAAACGGTTGCGGTAAAGCCGTATCGTGTTCAGTTGGTGAAGATAAAAATTCTGGAGGGCGGACATCTGTTTGGAATTTCGCACGGTGTCATCGTTGTAACCGAGCAGATGAAGCAGGCTGTGAATGAACACGTTGGCGAGTTCTTTTTCAAAGTTGCACTTGATCTGTTCCGCGTTTTCGCGAATCCGATCAATACTGAGATAAATTTCTCCCTCTATCGGATCGCCCGGTTCGTTATAGTTAAAACTGATGGTATCGGTGAGAAGATCTTCACCAAAATATTGCTTTTTGAGTTCGTTTAGTTTGGCGTCGTCCGTGACAATGACGCTGACGCACTTGATAGCGATTTGTTCTTTGCAGGCGACGTGATAAGCCATGTGTTCGAATGCGGGTTGCAGCAAAAAGAGAGAGGGATATTCGTTGATAATTTTGATGCTTGGCATGTGTCAGATTTTCCGCGCTGTAGGTGAATTGTTTTTTCCGTTTTTTGCCAGGTTTTCTTGACCGGGATATTCGATCCGGAGATGATGAATTCCTTTAAGAATGGGTAAAATTCCCGTGTTGGTTTTAAGGTCTCCCTTAATGTGTTTAAGATCGGAAATTGTCAGCGGGCATTCATCGAATTGTCCTTCTTTCAGGCGTTTATCGATGATCATATCGATGACTTTTTCGATAGCTCCGATTGTCGGTTTGTCCAAAGAGCGCGAGGCGGCTTCGATTGTTTCGCAGATCATGACGATGCCGGTCTCTTTGGTGTGAGGCTTCGGTCCCGGATAGCGGAAATCGGAATCGTTAACGTCAGCAGGATTCTCGGCCTGTTCCAAAGCCTTGTTATAAAAATACTCGACGCGCGTTGTACCGTGATGTGTCGGGATGAAGTCGGCAACGATTTTAGGCAGTTTAAATTCCGCGGCAAGACGAAGACCTTCCTTGACGTGATTGATGATGATGAGTGCGCTGAGATTCGGCGCCAGATTATCATGTTTATTCAAATCAAACGATTGATTTTCTATGAAGTAGTCCGGTTTGGTCACCTTTCCAATGTCGTGGTAATAAGCGCCGACACGCGCGAGAAGTGCGTTTGCGCCGATTGTATCTGCTGCGGCTTCCGCTAAATTTCCAACGGTGACGCAATGTGTAAAAGTGCCGGTCGCTTCTTTGGATAACAGTTTTAGCGCCGGGTGATTGAAATCGGCCAACTCCAGTAAAGTCAGGTCCGTCGTAATTCCGAACGCACCTTCGAAAAGACCGATCGTTCCGTAGGCGAGAACAGGTGAAATGATACCGTTGATTCCGGCATATAACAGATGGGTAAAGATCTCTTTCGATGAAGAAAACCGGAGAAGTTCCGTGATCGCAATACTGACAAAATAGGCGCTGACAATGAATAACATTGAACGGAAAATCTGGCTTCGTTGGCGTAGTTTTCGAACGGAATAGATTGCCAATGAACTTGCGAAAATCGAAGTAATGATAAAGTTAATATTGCCGCCTAATTGCGCGCCGATAATCACGGCCAGTGTTGAAATGCCGATGAATGCGATTTTACTGTCAAATAAAATTGCCAGCGTGATAGCGGCGAACGTGATCGGAACGATGTATTCCGAAACATTGAACTTACCGACAAAAATCGATGTCAAAAGCGTTTGAATGAGAAAAATGATACCGATCAGGCCGATCATTTTGGCGTTATGAACGATGGCGGAACGGTAGGTGGACATATAGATTAAAAAAAATGAAAAAATAATTCCGATCATTGCAGCCTGCCCGAAAAACATAATGGGATCGCCGATAATCGGAAGGCTTTTCCGCAAACCGCCGTTAATATTTGAACGTCTGGCGCGTTCTTTCAACAGAGAATCAAACTTCCGAAAAACATCCGGTGTTACGCGCGTGTTGGCATCGACGATCTTTTCATTTTCGAGAACAACACCTTTGCTGATCGGTACCTTACCGAGTATTTCCTTTTGACGCGCATCGGTAATTTCTCGTTGAAAGATCAGATTGGGTTTGATGAACCGGATCATGATTTCATATCCGATGCTGATCGTCTTTTCATCATTCGGATATCGGGAATTAAGCATTCGTTTTGCTTTTGTCCAAGCTTCTTCCAAAGAAAGAACACGCGATGTTTCTTCCAGCAACTCTTCGCCTTTTTGCTGGATGGAAACTTTCTCCGAAACGATGTCCTGCTTTGGAATGTCGATGATGAGTTGGCTGTACAAATCGCTCAGAATCTGGTGAATCTGATTCGTTAAAACCGGCGTCAGGTACGTTTTGGGGTCGGCTGTCAGAGCTTTTTGGAGCGAAGAATTTTTCTCGACTTTGTGTTGGCTTTCCAATCGTTCGATCATCGAGCGGTAAATGCTGGAATCAGACTCGAACTGGGCAAACGATTCTTCGGATCGTCGCGACTCATCTAATTTGTTTTTCGCGGATCGAATGGCATTGACCTCTTCATAAAACCGATTGAGATCCTGAATCTCTGTTTCATCAACACTTTCATCCTGAATGAAAACAAATGGCACTTTTTTCAACGCCTCGTCGCGATCGTCGATAAGTTCTTTATCGCTTTTTAAAATGGGAAAATCAAATGGCGCAATGACAGGCATCCGCGTGATATCATTGACCTTATAATTCAGCGTGCTGTAATGTACTCGCGGAAAACAGAGCGCCATCGCTATGACAAGCGAAATGATCAGTAAAACTGTTCCGGTCTGCAATCGATGATGCCGCTGGCGGGCAAATTCCTTCGATTGGCGTATATGAGAGGTTGCCATGGTCGTCAGTTCAGGTTTCGGATTAAATTGGGTTGCATTATCGGCGCCGGGTTAACTTCAGCGATTGACTACCATTTGATCAGAGCGGAAGCCCACGTAAATCCGGATCCGAAGGCGGCGAGAATAATCCGGTCGCCTTTTTTGAACCGTTTTTCGGAGAGTGCGTCGTACATCGCGAGCGGGATGGAGGCTCCGGTCGTATTCCCATAACGATGAATATTGCTATATACTTTTTCCGGAGAGATTTCGAGCCGCTGTGCAACCGCTTCGGTTATGCGCTGATTTGCCTGGTGCGGAATCACCAGTGCGATGTCATTCATCGAAATCGAGTTGGCGTCGAGCGCTAATTTGATGACTTCCGGGAAACGTGTAATGGCGTGTTTAAATACCTGTCTGCCGTTCATTTTTGGATAAATTCTTCCTTCGGCGATCATCTCTTGTGTGATGCGCGGCGAACGGTCACATATCGGCGCGTCGATCCACAATTCCTTGGCAAATCTGCCATCACCGAAAAGATGAGTGGAGTAAATCTGGCTTTCGTCCTCCGAACGGCTGACAATAACCGCCCCGGCGCCGTCGCCGAAAAGTACGGCGGTGTCGCGTCCTTCCGTTGTCAGATTCAGGCCGACGGATTGGACTTCGACCCCGACGAGAAGGATGTTGCGGTACTGACCGGTTTTTATAAACTGATCGGCAATGGAAAGACCATAGATGAAACCGGAGCACTGAACCCGGATGTCGAGCGTTGGAACGCCCGGAAGTCCGAGTAAAGCCTGTAAAAAACTGCTCGTTCCCGGAAATGAATGCTCGGGAGTGGTCGTGGCAACGATGATCAAATCGATGTCGGTATTTTGAATTTCAGCGTTCTGAATCGCATTTAGACAGGCCGGAAGTGCTAAATCCGCCGCGCCGGTCGGTTGTGTGACGAACCGGCGTTCCCGAATACCGGTGCGTTCGATGATCCACTCGTTGCTTGTGTCCATCATTTTTTCAAGATCGAAATTGGTGATCACATTTTCAGGAACGTGCTTGCCAATGCCGGAAATTTTACTTTTAAACATGGAGCAAAATCCTCCGATTAATGATGATTCGTTTCGGAATAACGGATGTCTTTGATACTGAGTTGAATTTCTTTATTTCCGTTCCATTCATTCTCTTCGATTACAAAAGCCATATCCAAAAGACGATTGCTGATCAGCATTTCGTAAAACTCACCCATCTTCCAGCCGATGGCGCTGAATACGGTACGATCTTTGGAGACTTTAAATTTCAAATGTTGTTCGCCGACGATTCGCGGCATGCCGTAAATTTGCAAATCCCTTGCGACGAATACCGGCCGCATATTTCCCGGTCCGTACGGTGCCATTTTATTCAGATAATCCAGAACTTCCTGATCGATCTCGCTGAACCGGATTTCAGTGTCGATATAAATTCCCGGGAACAGCATTTCGTCCGTAATCGACTTGGCTGCGATGTCTTTCAGGCGGGAAATAAATGCCGGCAGATTTTTTTCACTGATTGTAAGTCCGGCCGCCATTTTGTGACCGCCGTAATTATCGAGCAGATCCGAACATTGACGGAAAGCGGCATAGAGATCAAATCCGTGAACGCTTCGTGCAGAACCGCGGCCAACGCCGTTTTGAAATGCGATCATAACGACAGGCCGATTGTACGTTTCCTTCAGTTTGCTGGCGACGATCCCGATGACTCCGTGATGCCAGGTCGTGTCGGAAAGAATAAAAATTTTGTCGTTGTCCAGATCGTGTGTTGCATTAAGTTGAAGAATGGCGCTGTTGATGGTCTCGCGTTCGATGTTCTGACGGTTTTTATTTTCCTGCTCGAGTTCCGCGGAAAGAGTGCTCGATTCTTCTTTATTGAATGAGGTCAGGAGTCTGACTGCACGCGTTGCTTCGCCTAAACGTCCCGCGGCATTAATCCGTGGTGCGAGGCCGAAAACGATGTTGACGACATTCAGTGTCTTGTTTTCGAATCCGGACACTTTTAGCAGAGCCTGTACGCCGATTTTCTGGCTGGCGTTGAGAACTTCGAGTCCTTTGGCGACCAATGTCCGGTTTTCATCTAAAATGGCAACGATGTCGGCGGCAGTTCCGATTGCTACGAGATCTAAATGTCTGTAAATATCTTCAGCGGGCAAATTGTTGGCGATGAGGAATCCTTGAAGGAGTTTGAATGCGACGCCCGCGCCGCATAAATCTTTGAACGGGTAAGAGTCGTCTTCACGTTTTGGATCCAGAATTGCAGTGGCCGGAGGCAAGGTTTCGCCTGGCTCATGATGATCGGTGACAATGACGTCGATATGGTTTTGATTGGCGTATTCGATCTCGCTATTAGCGTTGATGCCACAGTCGCATGTAATGATGAGCGAGACGCCTTCCTGAATGGCATAATCGATTCCGTGTTTGGAAAGGCCATAACCTTCTTTATCGCGATCCGGAATGTAGTAAAAGGTCGTCAATCCGATTTCGCGCAACGAGAGAAAAAGAAGCGAGGTCGCCGTCGTTCCATCGACATCATAGTCGCCGCAGATCATAACCTTTTCTTTATTCATCATCGCCTGTTCGAGCCGGTTCACAGATTTTCTCATATCTGTCATTAGAAACGGATCGTATAGGTTATCGATACTGGGATTAAAAAAGCGATCTATCGCTTCAGGGTTGGAGAAATTCCGGTTTGCCAATACGGCCGCAATGACACGCGGGAGATGTCTCGCGACGGAAATTTCCTTCACTTGTTGAAGATTTGTTGGCGCGAAAATCCAATTCTGTTTCATGACTGTAATAAAAATGAAGTTGGTCTGTAAGCCGAATTCTGTGTCCCGACAAGTCGGGACGGCAGCCATTTATCTACGCTCAGCGTTACCACTGAGGTTAAGCGATCTACCCGGGAAATTGAAGGAACGGGCAATTCCATTTCCCTGCTTGATCTTGCTCCGGGTGGGGTTTACCCAGCTCCCGACTTCACAGTCGGGACGGTGCGCTCTTACTTTAATCCCGCTTAATTGCAGGACGCACCATTTCACCCTTAACCCAATCCCGAAAAACCGGGAAGGGTCGGTATCGTTTCTGTGGCACTTTCCTTCACTCACGCGATCCCGCGTTACGGGACACCCTGCCCTGCGGAGTTCGGACTTTCCTCCCCAAATAAATCGGGGCGACTGCCCGACCAACTTCAGAATATTTCCTCCTCGTTTGACGTGCGATTTTCGCTGGACTCATCCTGATACAGCATTCGACCACAAAATTCGCACCGGATGATTTGATTACCGGACCTGATTTCAACGGCTTTCTGCGGAGGGACAATTTTGTGACAGCCGCTGCAAAAAACCTGCCCCGGAATATATTCAACATTTCCCTTTTTATCTACTTTTTCTTCAAACATCTGGTGAATGGACACAATTGCAATACCTTCCTTGGCGTTGGCGATGCGGTCGTATTCGCGAATATATCTCAGCGGGATCATTTCCAAAACATTCTCACGTTCGGCCATTGCTTTTTCATGTGCTTCTTTTGTGTACTGGTTCATTTTTTCCAGTTCCGCTGCCCGAATTTCCAATTCCTGGGATTTTTCCTGATGGCTGAGTGTCTTGGATTTGATCGATTCTTTCAGTTTGTCGGCTTCATCTGTAAGTGTTAGAATCGTGTACTCGGACTTATCGATATCTTGTTTCATTTGATCGATCTCGGAGGTCAGAGCATCGTATTCTTTATTTGACGTGACGAGATAGAGTTGGTCCTGAAATTTCGTCAGGCGTAGTTTATCATCGGTAATTTGGTTGTCAAGACGGGTTATTTCGAGTGTTATTTCTTTTTGGCGTTTGGTATCGACAGTCAGTTCCGCGTCTAACTTTTGTAAAGCGTGCGATAGTGTATCGACAATTTGTGGTAAATCGCCTTTTTTCTGCTTTATCTCAAGCAATCTCAGATCAATTTTTTGAAGTATAACTAACCTGGTGAGTTCAGTTAACATATTTCCTCCAATTCTTTCGGGTAAAAATGAAAATTGCACCTAAGGCGGTGCAATCTGTATGTGTTATTTTAAGATGATCTTCTGCTATTTGACTCAAAACCTTGCCTTTCAAGTGGGCGATATCCGATTTGAACGGATGGCCTTCCCGATGTGAACGGGACGCTCTGACCAACTGAGCTAATCGCCCAGCATTAGTATAATTGGCTCTCTTCATAAATAGCGCAGGAATTTATCGAAACTCGAGGATTAAATCAACATCAATGATTCTATTTTGGGGGGAAAAGATTGTGTTATGGACGGGAAGGGCGTAACAAATATTTGTTAATCCAATCAATTCCCGCGATTAGAAACGATAGAAAAAAACCGACGAAAAAGGGCTGAATATTCAGCAGATAAAACGGATCAACCACAGTACCACGCTGTATTCCTGCAATCAACCATCCAAGTGTTCCGAAGAATGAGACGATCATACTCAGAAAAGCTGCCTGAGAACTCAGTCGGAACTTTGGAATGAAAGTCGAAACGAGCGGAATAAATAGCGCCGGCACGCAAAGTGTACCGATCAGGTACCAGATTTTGACAACGGATGGTAATAACCAAACCAATAAAGCGGAACAACAAATAGTTACAATAAGTCCGATTTGTGTAAAGCGGTTAATGTTGCCGTGTCCGCGAATTCGCCAGATGAAATCACGTCCGAAGGTGATTGCCCCAATGAACGAATTGGAATCCAACGTTGACATGATTGTTGCCAAAAGTGCGATGAAGAAAATTCCCCGGAAGATTACCGGTAAAACCTGTTCGCCCAACGTCGGAAATGCCATCAGAGGTTCGATTTCCGGGAATATTGCACGGGCATATAGACCGGCGGAAGTTGTCAGAAAATCGAAAACTGCCCAAAATGCGACGGAGATCAGTATGCCGTATTTGGCCGTGCGCGGCGATTTTGCCGCCGAACAGCGCTGGTAAAATCCCGCATCGACAAACGTCCACAGCGCGATGAAAAACCAGACGACGATCGTCTGAATGCTTTGACCGCCCGTCGGTGAGAGATGAGAAGGCGGCAGATTCGCTTTCAGGAACGACCATCCTCCAAATTTGAAAAACAGCGTAATGACCAAAATCGCGAATCCGGCAAACATGAGAAAAAACTGCAGAATATCCGTCATGACATCCGAACGCAAACCGCCAAAGAAAACATAGAAAGTCGAAAAAAGCACTGCGATCGCAAATCCCCACCAAAATGGAATTCCAAAAATTGAGCGGAATAATAACCCGGTCATGAGAAAATGTGAGGCGGGTGTAACGAGGATGAAAACGAACAGACTGCCAACCAAACCTGCACGTCGTCCGTATCGGTTTGTCAGTAAATCGGGAATCGTGTAAGTCATACTCTTTTGAATACGAGGCGCGAGAAAGAAGGCAAAAGCGATCGCACAGATATAATATGGAAGTCCCTGTGTGACCCAGCTGAGAATGCCGTATCGATGCGTGAATTCACCGATTCCGAGAATTCCGCCGTACCATGTCGAAACCAGTGTCGCGACAAAAGCCGGCAACGACAATTTTCGGCCCATCAGTAAATAATCATCGACATCGTTCCGATAGCTTTTTGCGTAACGAAGCCCGACAAACAGGACGCAAAAGAGGTAAGCGACGACGAGTATTTGATCGATCGTTCCGAGATGAAAAGCGTTCAAATCGTCCATCCGGTTTTCACAACCAGTAAAATGCCGCCGGTCTTTTCAATAACGACGTCATTTGCGATTGAGGAATTGCTTACACCGCGTGAACCTTCGGAAAGCGTTTCAGCGATGAGAGGAAATCGTAACCCACGGGTTGTAACTCCATAGGCGCGCGGCCAGCCGAATAAGGTAATTGTCTGCTTGGGAAAAGCCTGAAAGTGATACGATTTACCGGCCATGAAGAAGAATTCGGATGTTTCCGACCAAAAAGTGATTTCTGCCCGGCGGCAATATTTTTTAACGATTTGGAGTGTCGCAATACTTTGATCGTCGCGATTTCCCATGAATCCCAGCAGGCCGATCTGTCTGTATTTTTCGTGAAGAGCGTAGCGAATACATTTTTCAAGATCGTTTTCTTCCTGCGAAATTTGGCGAAGAATCCGAACACCCCGATCGGCCAAATATTTCAGATCATTTTCGTCAGATGAGTCCATATCGCCGACGATAGCCATCGGAAGTATGTTCAATTGCCGGGCAATTTGGCTTCCACCGTCCGCGCAAATGAACGATGAAAAAGAGGAAATGATTCGATCCCGGACATTATTCGGCGAATATGCACCGTTTCCCAGAATCAACACAGATGATTCAGAAACAGGGGTCGGATCAGGAAAATTCATAGTAGATGTAAAACGGTTATTTGTTCAGAGATTCGTAGATCTTCAAATGGTTTTTCTGCATACATCGAGCGAACCGTTCAGCATCGATGGCGTAGTCCATTTTTTTTAAGTATTGCTGGACTTTTTTCGTGTAAGGTTTGGAACGAAAATATTTGATATATTCTTTCGACAACGGAAAGAGCAGGTAGTCGGGTTTCCATTCCATATACGAATTATCGACTTTGTTGAAGATGCTATTGAAATGCGCTGCCCAGGCAACGGTGTAGAAAGAATATTTCGACAGAAGACTTTTGCTGATCGCGTAAATCTGCGCCTGACTCTGCGGATTGACGAATGAAAAACCTTTGGTGAACATGAATGCAGTATGAAAATATCGGGGCTTGTTTACCATTCCTTCCAGACGGAGCCGCTTCGTCATGATAATTAAAATTTGAAGCAGGCGATCGCCGATTCCCAGTCCGGGGTGTGATTGTCCCGGAAGCGGTGGACGCTCGTTCGAAAAGTCTGATTTGGGATTTTGGAGGAGAAGCCATTCGACCTGAAGAAGATTCGGCTTCCGTTCGGGAAGAATAGTCGAACCGTGTTCGTTGAGATTGAGCGGCCCCTGTTTTACAACCAATTCGCATAACACATTTTCGGGTTGATGTGCGCCGGTGAATGTGTAAAGACGATGGGTATGTGAATCGGACGTGTCGATGTCGATTGTGATGTCATTCAGCCCGGATTGATTTAGTGTGTCGATCAATCCGAATGCCCGAATAATGTAGTGCAATCCTTTTTGGCTGAAAACGCCGAGAAAGAAATCCGACGCCGGATTGACGCGGCCGCCTTCGACGAGATTTTCAAGCGACAGATCGTCGCCGGAAACGCCAGATTGAATATCCGAAAGAGTCATCTTTCGGGCGATCTTCATATATTCTCTACGGTACCGGGTCATAAAGTATTCGATTTAATCTATGAAAATAATCTTATGGCGCAACCAAAATTTTTCTATCATCGCCGGTTTCTATGACGCCAATCACTGAGGCGGTTTTAACTCCGC
>JAQUKI010000052.1 GCA_028719225.1 Fidelibacterota bacterium
CGTCCGCGTCTTCTATCAACGAATATACGGTATAGATTCCCAGCGGTTTGTCCCGGCCTTTCACGCGGATATGGTCGATCTCGCGGCAGAGGATTTTGTCTTTGACGAGTTCGTAAGTCGTCTCGGAAATGACGTTTTGGGTGCCGTATATCTTATTGACGCCTTCGAGCCGCGCGGAGAGGTTCACGGTATCGCCGATCGCCGTATAATCCATGCGTGTGGATGAGCCGATATTCCCAACAACGAAGTGTCCGCTGTTGATGCCGACGCGTGTAATAAGCGGGATCGAATAACCTTTCGCCTCGATCTTCAGCGCGGAAAGCCTCTTGAATCCCAGCGCGGCGTGACAGGTCATCAATGCGTGATCGGGTGTTTCGACCGGCGCTCCGAAAACCGCCATGATACCGTCGCCCGTGTATTTATCCAGCATTCCGTTATTATCAAAAATGATCTGTTCAACCTTCTCGAAATATTCGTTCAGGAATTTGACGATCTCCGGCGGCGTGAAGAGTTCCGAGATGCCGGTGAATCCCTGCAAGTCGCTGAACAGAACCGTCGCGTGGATTTCCTTCCCGCCCATTTCGAGCTTCTCCGGATTCTCGGTCAGGCTTTCGACGACCGCCGGGTGCAGATAGCGGTTGAACACTTTTTTCACGAGCCGCTTCTCGCGCCCTTCCGTCAGATAATTGATGACCAGAACGGCGATGATCGTTAGAACGATCGCGAGTTCAGACGAAACGATGGGAAGAAATATTTTGTTCGCCTGAAACAGCCGGACGGCGAGCGCCAACGGCATGAAAAGGAATATCAGTGAAATAACCGCCGACTGCCAGATTTTAAGTTTTTGCCAGATAAACGCGAGCACAATCAGCAAGATGAAGCTTACGACCATCCACAGCGGCGCCGAAAAGTTGCGGACGTAATCGCCGCGTACGATGTTGGAAAAGATCGTGGCATAGACTTCCACTCCCGGATAGGGTTCGACGGGACTGTAAGGTGTCGTTTTCAGATCGAGAAGTCCCGCCGCGGTTGCGCCGATGAAGACGGCTTTATCGCGAAAGACGTCAGGCGGGATGTCCGGTTTCAGGCCGTTTTTCCACTGTAGATAAGAGTTGACGACCTGCGCGAACGAAACGTAATGAAACGTATGTCCCGGGCCGCCCGGACCGTACCAATACACTTCGAAACCGCCGTCTTTACGGAGCGGAACGCGCCGCTCGCCGAATACCAGCGAACCGGAAGGTTCGTCGTAAGTCACTTCATCGATCCCGTTATACAGAAGCGCGGCGGAAAGCGCCATATACGGGTAAAATTGGTCGTTATAGCGAAAGATCAGCGGCAGATTCCGGCAAACGCCGTCCTCTTCGGTAAAAAAGTTCACGGCGCCCGGATACGCCATCGTTCGCTGGAATCTCATCAATGGCAACGTAGCGCGCGGATACGAATGGACGATCTCCGGCGGAACGTCGAACCGGATGACTGTATTGAATTTATCCACAGCGGAAACAATGTCGCCGCGGGTCGAATCCTCCATCTGCGAAGCGAGGATCACTTGACCGCTCGCCTGCATTTGTAGCGCGAACGCGGAATCGGCATACTCGGCGCTGACATTCAGGCGGTCGATGTCCGGCGAGGCGAAGATAATATCATAAGCGATCGCGCGCGCGCCACATGATGTCAGATATTCCGTCATGATCGCGTAAATGTCACGCGGCCACGGCCAGAGGATCTGTAACTGCGTCTGAAAATAATCCAGACTGTTCTGATCGATGGCGATGATGACGGTCTCATCGGGCGAAACCGTTTTCTGAAAGTCGCGGTACAGAACGTCGTGCGACTGATTTTCCCAGCGATCGACGATTCCCGCCCGGACGGACAACAGCGCCAGCGCCGTACAGCAAAAGGCAATGATCGATGCGATGAGAATTTTACGCCGATTCGATTTCATACTTTGAACTCCTCGCTCTTTGCCGATCGCGAGCGGTTATTTTTTCACGACTTCCCATTCCATATTCCAATCCCACTGATCGAAATACAGGTTTCCGCCTTCCCATTCGACCTCGCCGCGTTGCGAATCGACGGTCTCACTGCGCGGATAGATCTTCGCCGGATAGAAGTTATCGGAGATTGCATCGTTGAAAATCAGCCGGTAACTGTCCATTCCGCCGAGGTAGAAATATTTGAGCGTTTCTTCGTCAGTTTCACGCAAACCGTATGTCACGTCCGCGGGAACCCAGCCGTAAGGTTCGAAGTACACTTCGCTCCAGTCGTGCATGCTGTCGTTCGGCGGTTGAAATTCCCAGCCCGACTGCCACTTGGCGGGAATACCGTTCAGGCGGCAAAGCGTGATGAAAAGCAGATGCTGAATGCCGCAGTCGCCGTGTTTATTCTCAAAAGCGTACATGCTCAGGTTGCGGATAGTCGAATATTCGCGGGCGGAAGCCCACGGAATATTTTCATAAACCCACGCGAAAATCTTCTTCGCTTTCAGGTATGGATTTGTCTCGTTGCCGACAATCGTCGGTGAAATTTTGCGCAGTTCTTCGGTAAAGACGATATGCGGAGCCGATTCAGAGACGAACGGCAGAAGTTCGGGCGTTTCCGGCGTCGGCAAAACTTTCGACGGATCGATCGCGGCAAATACTCCGTAACCGGTATAAATGTATTCGACTGTAAAATTCGTTGCGCTGTCTTTTACCGCGGGCTTCTCGAAGTAGATCGTCCGTTGTTTCGTCTGCTCGTTGTTTGCACAAATGTATGTCGCCGGTTGGGTGGCGAGCAGTTTGATTTCCGTCTGGCGGCCCGGTATCTCTCTCGGATACGGAATCCAGCAACGGATCATCTTGCCGTCCGGCACAACGTTCGGATTGACCATGAGCGTGTATTTGATCTTCATCGTCACCGGTTTGACGAATCGCCGATGCGAATTGATCGAAGCGGCGCTCAGTTCCTGTATATGTTTGTCGAGCGGAAACTCTTCTGCGATAGTCCCGATGCTTCGGGATTCGGCCTGCGCGGCGACAACTTTCTCCTTAACGACTTTGGCTTCTTTATCGATGCGGAAAATATTGGCGGCGGCGTTATTGAAGTACATCTTCTTTCCGTCGATCATTTTATATTCGAGCGCGCCGCTCTCTTCCCACTTTTTCAGATCATTGCCGGTGACTTCCGGAACATAGGTTTTCACATATTCCAGAATTTCGTTTTCAGTTTTGGTAAAATCGAGCCGAATCCGCCGCATGCGATCGACCTCAAACAAAAGATCGACCTTATCGGTTGCAGTGAGTGTCGTGTCGGTTGCGATTTTGTTCATAATGACCTTTTCAGCCTCTTGAAAATTGCCTTTTGTGACCAGCGTTTCATAGTCGGTGGTTTTTGTGCATCGCCCGACGAAAACAGTGATGACGGCGGTCAGCAGGAAAAACGAAAGTCTGGATCCATTCTTCATTTCATCTACTCCTTTACATCTCAATTTCATATGAAGCAAAGTTATGGTCAGGCCGACGTTTTTTCCAACATGAATTTTCACGAACGAAGCATCCGGCGGATTGTATGAAAAATCCGTTTCCGTTGAAATGAAAATGGCATAACTTTTGACGCTTTTGTGACCGCTTTCGGACAATCGCAAGAACTTGACAACAATTACAGAGGAATAAATGACGCGTATCGACAAACATCCGATCCTTGAAATTCCCGAAAATAGAATAACCGTCAGATTCTTTTTCAATGACAAAGAAATGACCGGTTACGAAAACGAACCTGTTTCATCCGCGCTCATCGCGAATGGCGTTCAGGAATTTTCCATTCACAAGCGCGGCGATACGCCTCAGGGACTTTTCTGCGCCAACGGCCAATGCTCTCACTGCACGGTGATCATCGACGGTTTCCCGTTAAAATCGTGCATTACTCCGCTTAAAGCCGACATGAAAATCCGGACGCTGAGACATCTGCCCGATCTTCCGGCGGACGATCAGCCGCTCAATCATTCCCACCCGAAAGCATTGTCATGCGATGCGCTGATAGTCGGCGGCGGTCCGTCCGGACTGATGGCGGCCATCGAATTAGCGAAACTGGGATTTTCGGTCGTTCTCGCTGACGATAAAGCGAAACTTGGCGGCAAACTGCTCCTGCAGACGCATAAGTTTTTCGGTTCAATCGATGATTGTTATGCGGGAACACGCGGGATCGACATCGCCGTCAAACTCGAGAATGAAGTCCGAAAATATTCAAACATTCAAATCTTCACGAATACTTCCGTCGTCGGGATTTTTAAAGACCGGAAAGCGGGTTTGTTCGTGGATAACCGGCAATATGTCATCGTCGGATTTCAGGGATTGGTCGTCTCGCCGGGTGCGCGCGAAAAAATGCTCGTCTTCCCGGGAAACAGCCTGCCCGGAGTTTTCGGCGCCGGCGCTTTCCAGACATTAGTCAACCGCGACCTGATCCGTTCGTCCCGGCGCGTTTTCATCGTCGGAAGCGGGAACGTCGGATTGATTGCCGCTTATCATGCGCTTCAGGCAGGGATCGATGTCACCGGTATTTGCGACATCCTTCCGAAAGTCTCCGGCTACCGCGTACATGCCGATAAAATCCGCCGCATGGGCGTTCCAATCTATCTGGATCATACGGTCGTATCCGCCGAAGGAAACGGAAAGGTCGAACGCGTAACGATCGCCGAAGTGAACAGCGCCTTTCAGCCTATTCGTGAAACCGCTAAAACGTTCGAGGTCGATACACTACTGATCGCCGTCGGACTGACGCCGGTGGACGATTTTTACGAAATGGCAAAACAGTTCGGATTCATCGTCGTGTCGGCAGGCGACGCCAATGAAATCGCGGAAGCATCGTCGGCAATGTTCGGCGGGAAGATCGCAGGACTTCAAATGGCCGCATTGCTCGGAAAAGAGACGCGAATCGATCCCGCATTGACGGAGAAAGCGGAAATCCTGAAAAGCAAACCGGGAAAGATATATACGCCGAAACCGGTGATCCTCGATGGCAAATTCCGGCCGATCATTCGTTGCGACGAGGA
Source organism: Fidelibacterota bacterium (assembly GCA_028719225.1). GTDB lineage: Bacteria > Fidelibacterota > UBA2242 > UBA2242 > UBA2242 > 0-14-0-20-45-22. The sequence continues at coordinate 5,033 of JAQUKI010000052.1, forward strand.
AATTCCGTGCAATCCCTGCACTTCCATTTGCCCGGTTCACGCGATCCGGTTGAAGAAAAATCTGGATAGTCTTTTAGACATTCCCGAATACACCGGCGGTTGTACGGGTTGCGGCATGTGCGTGCTGATCTGCCCGGGTCTGGCAATCACACTAGCGAAAAAGCGCGACGACAAGTGTGCCGAAGTCGTCTTGCCGCACGAATATCTCCCGGACTTTAAGGTAGGCGACCGGATTCCGGTGACAGACCAAACCGGCTATTATCTCGAAGATGCCGAGGTCGTGAACATCCGGTTCAACAAGAAATTTAAAACTCATTTAATAACCGTTTTAACGACATTACAAAACGGAGCCGCAGTCGCAGGTATTCGTGTGCAAAAACCTGCGGTTACTCAACCGATGCCAACCGCATCATTTACAGATTCTGCCGATGATGGCATCGTTTGCCATTGCGAGATGGTGACACAAAAAGAGTTGGTGAAATATATCCGTGAAAATCGCGTCCGCGACGTCAATCAACTGAAACAGGCACGGGTCGGCATGGGCGCATGCGGCGGAAAGAATTGTTCCGTCGTGTTGTCGCGTATTTTTACCGCCGCCGGCGTCGATTGGAAAGAGGTGACGCCCGGTCGAAAGCGTCCGTTGAGCGTCGAGGTGCCGATGTCGGTCATCATCAACGAGAAGGACGGTGAATAAGATGAAAAAATTTGATGTAGTCATTATCGGCGCGGGAAGCATCGGCGTTCCGTTGAGTTTCTATCTGGCAAACCGCGGACTGAAAGTCGCCATTCTGGAAAAATTGCCATCAACGGGGCGAGGACAGAACCGCGCGGCAATCGGCGGCATCCGGGCAACCTTTTCCGACCCGGCTAAAATCAAGATCTGCCTGCAAACCATCGAGATCATGAAAAACATGAAGGTCGAACACGGTCTCGACGTCGATTGGATACAGGGCGGTTATTTGTATCCGGCTTACGACGAGAAGACCGAGATCGCCTTCAAGCAACTCCTGGATTTCCAGAAACAGTACAAATTGAACAATCGCTGGATCACACCGGATGAGATCGATAAGTTAGTTCCCGGCATCAACCGCGAAAACCTGCGCGGCGGGAATTTCTCTGAAGAAGACGGTTCGGCATCGCCGCTAAAAACAACCGCCGCTTTCTCATTGCTTTCACATCGGCGCGGAACGGAATTATTCTTCGATGAAGAAGTCCGTTCGATGAAAATCGAAAAACGGAAGATCGTTTCCGTCGAAACATCCAGAGATGTTTATTCGGCAGACATTTTCATCAACGCATCCGGCGCCGATGCCAAGACGATCGGAGCGCTGGCTCGCGCCGACATTCCGATCTACACCGATTGTCATGAAGCTGGCGTCACGGAGGCGGTTGAGCGTTTTTTCGAACCGATGGTCGTCGATATTCGTCCCGATGGAAATTCGAGCAACTATTACTTCTATCAAAACGCGGAAGGACAGGTCGTTTTCTGCATCACACCGGAGCCGAAAATCATCGGCGCGGACATCGACAACACCTCGACATTTCTCCCGCTTGTCGTCAAACGGATGGTTCAACTGTATCCTCGTCTCCGCCATCTGCGCGTGCGACGGACGTGGCGCGGACTTTACCCGATGACGCCCGACGGTTTCCCGATCGTCGGATTTACGAAAGAGGTTGACAATTTTTTCCTCACCGTCGGGATGTGCGGTCAGGGATACATGATCGGTCCGGGACTCGGAAAAATCGTCTCTGAAATTCTTGTTGACAAAACGAACCGGCATGACGAGATTCTGACGCAATTGACGCTTTACCGGAAGTTCACCGGTAATGAAATGTTGAAGTAACTCTTAAATCCAATCATTCTGGAGCACTTATGACTATCGTACTCTCACATCGAGCCAAAGCGCTCAAACCTTCTCCGACGATGACGATATCCGCATTGGCGACGAAAATGAAAGCGGAAGGCATCGACGTCATCAATTTCGGCGTCGGAGAACCTGATTTCAACACGCCGGAATATATTCGTCTGGCAGCGAAGACTGCGATCGATGAAAACTTTACGCGATATACGTCGGCGCTCGGCATTCCCGAACTTCGCAAAGCCATCGCAAACAAACTTCTTGCTGACAACCAGCTATCCTATAAACCGAACGAAATTATCGTTTCTCCCGGCGCGAAAGCCGCAATCATCAATGTGCTGATGGCGGTTTGCGATCCGCGCGATGAAGTATTGATCCCGACGCCTTACTGGGTCAGTTACACATCGCAGGTGGAAATGCTCGACGCCATTCCGGTTTTGATGCCGACGGATGTATCGACCGATTTCAAGATCATCGCCGATCAACTCGAACAGGCGATTCGGGAGTTACCAAATCCGAAAGTTCTCATCCTGAATTCTCCAAGCAATCCAACCGGCGCTGTTTATAGCCGGACAGAACTGGAACAGATCGCCGCCGTCTGTCTGAAACATCGAATAGTAATCATTTCCGATGAGATTTACGAAAAGCTGATCTATGACGGCGATGTCCATCATTCGATCGCCGCAATTTCCGACGAAGTCAAGGCATTGACGGTCGTGATCAACGGCATTTCCAAAGCATACGCGATGACCGGTTGGCGCCTCGGTTATGCCGCCGGACCGGCGGAAATCATCGCCAGCGCCGCACGGATTCAGGAACACACGACATCGTGCGTCAATTCCATCGCCCAGAAAGCGGCACTCTGCGCATTGACCATTCAAAGTGACGAAATGGAAATGATGCGGAAGGAATTCGGGAAACGCCGGAATTATCTGGTCGGTGAGTTGAATAAGATCGAACAAATCCATTGTACTCTGCCGGGCGGAGCATTCTACGCTTTTCCAAACGTTTCATATTATTTGGAAAATAACCGGAAAAATATTCATAACTCTATCGAACTCTGCCAGTTTCTCCTTCAGGAATTCAAAATCGCGCTGGTTCCCGGCAGCGGATTCGGCGCGGACAATTATGTCCGGTTCTCTTACGCTACGAGCATGAAAAATATCGTTGAAGGCGTTCACCGCTTTTCGGATGGCCTGAAAGCAATTCTCTGAAACGTTCGAAAGTGCAATACAAGACAAACAACTCTGATTTCGATGTTTGGTTTTACGAAGCTTTTGCCGAAGAAACCGCCGATCTGAAACGCATATTGCCGTCGCACATCCGCGCCGGATTCACCGAAAAAACCATTCAGGAATCGGGAGATCAAATTCCACGCGCACCGATCATCAGTACCCGTTCACAATCCATCATCCCGATTCATTGGGCGGAGAAAGTATCCGGAATTTTATCGCGAAGCACAGGCTTCGATCATCTGGAACGTTACATCCGCGATGCAGGGAAACCTGTTCCGTGCGGTTTTTTGCCGCTCTATTGTAACCGCGCCGTCGCCGAGCAGACAATGCTGTTGTGGATGGCGCTGTTGAGAAAACTCCCACAACAAACGAACGCATTCAAGACGTTTTACCGGAACGATCTCACCGGATATGAAACCGCCGGAAAAACCCTCCTCGTTGTCGGCGTCGGAAATATCGGTTCGGAGATTGTCAGGATCGGAGCCGGACTTGGCATGAATGTTCTCGGCGTCGATCTGGTTGAAAAACATTCATTCGTAAACTATACGACTTTTGACGACGGCATCGGTAAAGCCGACATTATCGTTTGCGCGATGAATCTGACGAGCGAGAACGCCGGATATTTCAACCACGATCGCCTCCTGAAAGCGAAGAAAGGCGCGATTTTCGTCAACATCTCGCGCGGCGAAATTTCACCTTCCACCATTTTACTAAAAATGATCGAAGAAGATCGGCTCAGCGGCGTCGGACTGGACGTTTATGATCATGAAAGCGAATTGGCGGAATCTCTACGGACACACCGGGAAAGCAATTCCACGGAAGTTCGGGCCACGCTCGCACTCGCTAAAAAACCGAACGTCATTCTAACGCCGCATAACGCATTCAACACGGCCGAGGCAGTTGCCCGAAAAGCAGAACAAAGTATCCGGCAGATCGATCATTTCCTCCAAACCGGTAAATTTCTCTGGCCGGCGCCGATCACCGTTAACGATAAATAACTCGGTTCCTGACGGGAAATTTCCATTTAACTAAATCAATCTACCGTTCGTCTAATACCCGGTTTTTGCAGTGAATTACTCGGAAAATAATGGAGTGTACAACGGAATGAAAAAAATCAATGTCTTTATCTATCTCTGCCTTCTTATTTCTTTAGCAATGGCACAACCTCCGGTCGGTAATAGATCCGGGCGCCCGGCAATCGGCAAATTAACCGGCATCGTCGTCGATGACCGCACCGAAAAACCGATCGAATACGCCGCAACGACAATTCTGAATGTGCAGGATTCGAGCATCGTCACCGGCACGATCACCGATCAGAACGGCGTCTTTATAATCGAAAAAATTCCGCTCGGACAGTATATCGTTAAAATTTCATTCATCGGCTATAAATCACGCACGATCGGAGAAGTCGTTATCAGCCCGAAGAAAACGGAAGTGAATCTCGGAACGATCCGGATTCAATCGACGGTTCTCGATATGAAATCCGTGACCGTCACCGGCACAATGAAACAGATCGAATATAATCTGGATAAAAAAATCATCAAGGTCGATAACGAAGTGGCAACCATGGGCGGAACAGCGCTCGATGTCATGCAAAACATCCCATCGGTCACGGTCGATCTTGACGGAAACGTCAGCCTGCGTGGTTCGTCGAACGTAACAATGCTGATCGACAATCATCCGTCACAAATCATCAGTCTGGATCAGATTCCCGCCAGCATGATCGACCGTGTGGAAGTCATCACAAATCCGTCCGCGCGATACGATCCGGAAGGCATGTCCGGAATCATCAACATCGTCATGAAAAAGAAACAGGCGCCGGGAATCAACGGAATGGTTTTGTTGAACGCGGGAACCAAAGATAAATACAACGGCTCGCTGAATCTGAATTACCGCGTAAACCGGCTCAATTTGTATGTTAATTACGATGGCCGGTTTTCTCACATGAACAACTGGATGACGCGGAATCGCGAATCGACTTTCGCGGATTCCGTCTCTTATCTCGATCAGGATGAGAACTCGCGGCGGAAAATGCAGTTCAGCAACTTCAAAGCCGGCGGTGATTACATCCTCGATCCATTTCAGACAATCTCCTTTTCAGTAACGAGAAATATGCATGGAATGGGCGGAAACGAGACGACCGATTATGAAACCCACGACGGTCTCCAAAATCTGACGAACGCTTATACGCGGTATGTCGATGAAATAGATAAAAGTTACGGTTCGGAAGCGGCGCTGAATTATAAAAAGACATTCGCCCGCGAACTGCAAGAATTTACCGCCGATTTCTTTTATTCAAACCGTACTGGCGATGACAACATGGAAAGCATTCAGGAAGATTCCGTTATCGATCGATTGCCCATCGAAACCATCATTCCTTCCCTGCAAAATACTTACACCGATTCCAAAGGCAGAGTCACGACGTTCCAGACAGATTATACATATCCTTTTTTAAATGGACTTCGCATCGAAACCGGTTACAAAGGTACTTTCCGCTTGAACGATTCCGATTATCAGCTGGAAAATAACGTTTCGGACGAGTGGGTCGTCGATTCCGCCGCAACGAATCACTTTATTTACACAGAACAAATCCACGCCGTTTACGGGATTCTGGCCGGCACGCGCGGACTTTTACAATATCAGGGTGGAATTCGTTTCGAATATGCCGACAATTCATCTGATCAGGAAACAACCGATGAGACTTTTTCAAATTCGCTGTTCGGATTTTTCCCCAGCATACATTTACAATACACACTGACCGAACGGCAGGGCTTGCAATTCAGTTACAGCCGACGCGTCAACCGGCCGCGGAGCTGGTCGTTGAATCCGTTCATCAACTACGAAGATCCGCAGAATCTTTCCGCAGGAAATCCCAACCTCAAGCCGGAATATATCGACGTCGTTGAAATTGGCCACTCGTTCGATTCGCGCCCGACATCCGTCAATACGACGCTCTTTTACCGGCAGGTGACCGGCATGATCACCGGCATTATGAAACTACAGACTGACGGCACGACGATGACAACCTTCAAGAACCTGAACAATGGGAAATCCGTCGGACTGGAATTAGTCGTCAATCAGCAGATCTTCAAATGGTGGCGATTCAACGCAAATTACAGTTATTTCCTCACGGAATTATCCGGGCCGGGACTCCAATATGCACAAGCCACCCGCAGCGACGGATGGACGCTTAAAGTCAATTCCTTCACGAGTCTCAGCAAGCGGACGAATTTGCAAGTATCGTTATTCTATTTTTCACCGACGATCTCCGGCGGCGATTTATCCCGACAGGGTCATGGCGGCCATGGCGGCGGAATGACACAAGGAAAAACCAAGGGAAATTTGTTCGCAAATGTCGGCATCAAACATGAATTTTTAGACGGTAAACTGACGGCGACGCTTCGTGTCAGCGATCTATTAAAATCGACTAAAATGGGCATGACGACTGTTGGGGAAAATTTCATTTCGACATCGCAACGCCGCCGCGAAGGACAGGTTTTTTATCTGGCGCTTTCGTATAAAATAAATGAACAGATTCGTGAGAAAGAGCGAAAATCCAAAAACGAAGAAATTGAATTCGAGGATGAAGATTTCTAATTCACTTTAATGAATTTTACCATTTCTCGTCGTATTTCGTCCAGATTTCATCGCCGAGCCGCCACGCGCGTTCGACAACTTTGTCTCCCCACTGAATCGTATAATTTGTCAGGAATCTGCGCGCTTCCGACGAATTTTTCTTCAGCAGGTTAATCGCTTCCTGTTCGATCTTTGGTTGGTCCGCTAAGAGTTGATCCTGCATCGGTTTCCAGACGGCAGTCACGTCTTTGCGCATATCGCCCCAACGCTGAGCGGATAGCGTTCCCAGATGATTGAACGCCCACCATGCCGATTCGCGCGAAAAACCTTTCACCCTGCCATCGATTTTATACGGTTTCGCCAGATCGGTTACCGAACAATAAACCGGAATATAGATCGACGACGCGACATTATCGAGCGCCAACCAAACAACGCCGCCAACTTCACTCGGCACCCAGTCACGCGACTGAGTGATCGTCGCATACATCGTGTACCAACGGGCAATCGGTCGTTCGCCAAGTTCGCCCCAGCCGCCGTTGATCTTGAAAATCGGGTTCATTTCATACGGCATGAACGGATTAGCAAAAGGAGAAATTTCCGTCTTTCCCTCTTTATTTGTCCATGTAATATTCTTGACGAAGTTGAAATCCGTTCCTTCAAAAAAGTCTTGAAATAAAGCTACCATTTTATGTAAATCGACAAGTGTGTCCGGTTTTACCGAAAATGGATAATTCTCCGAGTCGGGATGAAGTTTCAGTGAAGGAGCCACAAGGTCTAACACGCGCCATTCGCGACGACGGGCAGCGTATGAAACACGCCCTTCGGGATCGTAAGCATAACAAAACTCGAACGGACCGTTTTCCGGATTCCACCAGCCGCTGTCCTGCGCGACTTTATAAATATTTTCTGACGCCATAAAATAATCAGGATTTTTCAGGTCGATCTGACGGATTCGACTGGCGTTCGCGTTGACCGAAATATGCCCGTCCGGAACGCGACGTGCGACCCAAACCGAACCGACATTTCCTTTACCGGGACCGACGATTTCCAGATGCCACACCTCTTTAGTGTCGGCAATCGTCAAACATTCGCCTTCATCGCTATAACCATACATTTTCGTTAATTCGCCGGCGAGACGAATCGCATCCCGCGCCGTCGTACAGCGTTCAATCATCAGTCTCACCAACTGCTGGCAATCGATCATGCCTTTTTCCGATCTCAGCACTTCGCGCCCGCCGAATGTTGATTCGCCGATCGCGAGTTGGTGATCGTTCATGCATGGATAAGCCGTGTTGATGAAGCCGAATGTCGATTCAACCTGAGGGATATCACCTTGTGGGATATATGAGTATGATGGCATAGCCAGAGAATCATAATCGACGCGTTTGAGCATCGTTGTTGTCGATCCTTTTTTGAATTTCTGCGGCGCGACGATATCGATTGACGAGCGCGTGCGGTGACTATCGCAAGTGTGCGATGTCATTACCGAGCCGTCGGCGGATGCTTTCTTCCCGACAGTGATTGATGTGCAACCGTCGGGTCGGCCATTGACCCAATCGGAATAATTCATACGCGTCTGCCCCAAAAGCGTACATGAAAAGTATAATATCGATATGCAGATTTTCATCCAGATAAAATTTTTCCCTGACTTCATTATTTTCTCCTAACTAACAATTTTCAATTTACCTTATCGTCTTAATCGTTTTCCTGTTCGCTTTTCGGCGAATTCGACCATTAAATCGGAAATTTCCTGCTGTCGCCGTATCAACGCAGATTCATCGAGTCCGACGATCTTGCCCTGATCGACGACTATTTTTCCATTGATAATAGAATAATCGACCGGCTGAAGCGGAACCGAGAAAAGAAGCGCGGCTAACGGATCGTATTGAGCGCCGGCATATTCGATACGATCGAGGTCGATTAAAATCAGGTCGGCGCATTTCCCAACGGTGATTTCCCCAATATCATCTCGCCCGAGCGCTTTGGCTCCGCCACGAGTCGC
>JAQUKI010000053.1 GCA_028719225.1 Fidelibacterota bacterium
GAGGAAAATGTCCATCTGTTTCCCGGATTGGACGAGGTTTCCACGATGCTGCGGATTCGACCGAATCTCGAGACAGGTGAATCGCGCTTTGCCGGTTCCGGAACGCGTGGAATCCGCCAGATCGAACGCGGAACGATCGCCGGATGAAACCTGCGTCCGGTAATAAAAATCGATCGCTTCATTTGGTTTTCCGTCGAAAACGATCATTCCTTTTTCAAAGACGATGCAACGACTGCACAGCCTCTCGATCGCCGGCAGGTTATGGCTAACGAATAAAATGGTTCGACCGCTCCGAGCGTTTGATTCCATTTTATCCAGACATTTTCGCTGAAATGACACATCACCGACCGCCAGCACTTCATCGATCAGCATAATCTCGGAATCGAGATGAGCCGCGATGGCAAACGCCAGTCTGACCGCCATACCGCTGGAGTATTTTTTCACCTGAGTGTTCAGGAATTGTCCGATTTCTGAAAATTCGACGATTTCCTGAAATTTATCCCGGATGGCGCGACGATTCATCCCGAGAATCGCGGCGTTGAGATAGATATTTTCACGGCCGGTCAAGTCCGGATGAAAACCCGTTCCCACTTCCAGTAAAGAGGATACGGAACCGTTCAGGATCGCTTCTCCTTCAGTCGGCTGGGTGACGCGGGAAAGGATTTTTAGCAACGTGCTTTTTCCGGCGCCGTTTCTTCCAATAATTCCCAACGTTTCACCCGGTCGAACGGACAGATCGACATCTTTCAATGCCCAGATGAATTCGTTGTTTTTTTTCGCACGTAAAGTTGAGGAACGAAATGGACGCGACATCCAGTCCGAGACGGCTTCCCGGAGTTGATCGAATCGTTCTGCTTCGTTTATGGGATATTTTTTACCCAACCGAAATATTTGAATCGCGTCCTTCGGCATCTTTACATCCGATCCGCAAACTGCGTTTCAACGTGATTGAAATAGAGGATTCCGATCGGCAGAAATAAACAAATCTCGCATAGTGAAAATCCGAGGGCGTTCCAATCGGGCGGTAAATTCAATATAGCGGCGCGAAATCCGTTGACGATTCCCGTCATGGGATTCAAATTGAACAGCCACTGATACCGCACACTTACAATGGATGCCGGATAAATGACCGGCGTGAGAAACATCCAAATCTGAATACCGAACGGAACGATTTGCCTGAAATCGCGGTACGTTGCCGACAATCCGGCGATGAATGAACCGATGCCCGTTAATAATAAAATTTCAGCCACGATCAGCGGCAACAAAAACAACAGATTCCACGTAACCGCAATGCCGGAAAACCACATCAGTCCGAACAGAACAACCAACGCCGCGAGAAAATCGATGCAGGCCGTGCCGATTGCGCTGAGCGGGATTAGCAGGCGTGGAAACCAGACTTTTCGAATCAGTCCGGCGTGATTCATCACGGAATTGTTGCACAGCGTCATCGCCGATGAAAAAAAAGTCCAGGGAAGCAGAGCGGAATAGACGAAAATCGGATATGGAAAATTCTGTGAAGGAACTTTCATTAACTTGCCGAAGAGAACCGAAAAGATGATCATTTGAATCAACGGTTGGAGAAGCGCCCAACCAATACCAAGCACGGTTTGTTTGTACCGTACCTTGATCTCTTTCCAGATGAAGAAGAAAAGCAATTCCCGATGGCTTAATATCTCACCAAAATTAAGGCGCATAACACCTTTTCCAGATCGAATTACAGTCTGATTTTCAGTCATTCGATTGATTGGGGTGAACAAATAATTCGTCAAGTAAAAAGGTATGAAGCGAATCGAAATCGAGGTTATTTTCCATCTCGTAACAGTAGCAGTTGCGACATAGATTCGCCAGAAACTCGAAATTACTTCGCGTAGATTCCGGATTTGAATTCAGGAAAGCCAGTGAAAACAGGCGCTGAAACGCATCGATCGGTTTCAGACGATTGATTCGATTTTCGGTTCCCCGCCGGATCAGGCAGAGAGAATGAACTTTTCCGAATTCACGCATCTTGTCGGGAAAAAGCGCAGACAAGTTGATCGTTCGCTTATTTGGAAAAGCTTCTGTTTCGCCGAGAATATCGACGAATTTCTGCCAGGTCTTATAGGAGATTTTCGCCTTTTCCGGGCCGCCGACCGCATAAAAAGCGACTTTATCAAAAAGAAAAACTTCGTCATCGGCGATCAGATTCCATCCCATTTTCATGAGTCCCAACGAGATCGTCGTCTTTCCATAACCGGATTTTCCGGCAAACAGAACGGACTTTCCCTCATATTCCAGACAGGCGGCATGAATGAAATACATTCCGTATTCTTTGAGAAACTCCGCCATCGGAATCGTCAAAATCCAGTTTCCGAGCGCGGCGCCGCAGGAAAGCGTACTGCGGCCGATAACGGCGAATACGCTCCGTTTTGTGTAATCGATGTCAATATTGATCGCACCGTTCAGGTATTTTAAATGAAGCAGGTTGGCTTCATGATCGTAAACATAAGAAAAATCGCCTTTCGGCTTATCGATTGTCCGATCGTCATCTTCAACCAGAATATAAAAGTTGAATTCTGACCGGACGAAGTCGTTTTTAGCATTTGGATTGTAGATAAATTCATCGCAGAGAATATCCAGTACGCGCGAATCGTTGGTGTGGAGATGGATGATAAAATGCAAAAAATTGAGTTGCCGCGAATGCGAATACATGCTCGGTTATCAGACGTTAAGAATTAATTTTTCTTGGGACAGTTCGGCGATGAAAGCGCGATAATCCGTTTGCGCCTGTTCGGAAGTCGTATCGAACGTATCGGCGATCATCCGAATGATTTCATTGTCATTCCTACTGCCGTCGAGGTTCGACCAGATATAACTCCCAACCGCGTTGAGCCGGAAATAGAAACCCGTTCGGATGTTCAGAAGCAGACTTTCGTCGTCAAACATTTTCCACTCGATTTCGTCGGCACGTTTATGAACGCTCATCTTTCGTTCTCCAAACTTTTTACAGGTTCATCATCTCAAGGATCGTCTTTTTCCGTAATTTAAAATAATTCCGCCAATTCAGCGCCAAATCTTTTCGGCAATAAAAATCGCGGATGACTTCCCGCGGCGGAAACAATTGCCTGAACAGAAATCGCGTCTTTCTACCGAATCCGCTCAGATAAACCATTGGCAGGATGATCCGCGCTTTGGACGGTGAATATGGCTGAACGCCCCTTAAAACGGAACCGGCGTTGATATGCCGGGAGTCGATCGGACTGTATTTTACCAAAAACGGCGATGCGGCGGAAACCGGAAGTTGTCCGAATATTTCGTCGCAGATCCGAATGAATATACGCCACAATTTTTCCATCTTGTATTCGACAATCAATCTTTCGAATTCCCCGACATCGAGCGTTGGCGTATCCATCACCTTGAAAAAATCGATCAGCCACATCAATTTGAAATAGTGATGTTTGAAGGCGTGATAGAGCAGATAAACCGTGAGATATTCGTTGGAGAAAGTCGGATAACTTCTGCCGCCGATTTTAACCGACCGTGAATTTTTCCAGAAATCTTCGATGTCGAACTGAAACGCATGAAGCTTTCCGCTGAGATTCAGATGAACATCGACAGCAATATTCGTCGCAGTGGAACGAATATAGTGGCGCGCGAATGAATACTTCCGGATGATCGATTCGGGAAAGACCGAGTACAAATCTTCCGACAGTTGAAAACCGAGATCGGTCAATACATCATTCAACCTCGTTATGGATTCCGGCTTGACGATGATGTCCAAATCTCCGAAAGCGCGCAAATAAGAGGCTGGATAAAGTTCGCTCGCCATAACGAGTCCTTTTAGGATACGATACTCGATCTGACGTTCCGAAAGTTTTTTATCTAACTCCGCAAGAAAATTTTCATACACCATGACGCGCGTCGCATTGAAAACCGAATAGGTTCGCGCCTGCCGGAAAAAATCTTCCGATAAGACGGGAAATTGCTTCTGCAATTCTTCACGGTAATAATAGACAAGCGGCAAAACTTGGTGGTAATTGCATTTTTTAATGAGAAGCGGTTCATTGAAAGTCATCTCTTTAAATTCGTGGAATGCGGATACTTTCTCGTTTACGACGATTTTACAGAGTTGAGATAAGAAGAGCTGCTCGTTTTTCATTGTAAAAAATATAGAGACTTTTTCGGTCGGGATAAAGAGTTTTTTCAGGAAGAAAATAAGAAAAATCGACTATTTCGGATTCGATCCCAAGCGACTAAAATTCTTCAACTTCGTTAACAGGATTTCACAAAATATTTTAATATGACTGGTTGATCTTTCTGACGGATTTGAATGAATCCGAACCGCTTGACCGTCGATGGCGGCCACTTTACCGATGAGTTTCGATTCGCTGACAATCCAGCCAAGCCGATTGGCATCTCCTTTTTCATAGTAATAAACATGTCGTCCAACTCGAAATATTCCGAGAACACGGTGACAGATCAGCTGTGAACCATTATTAAAAACAATCAAATCCTGAGATCGAATTAAGTCTTTATCGGAAGAAAAAGGAAGCACTGTCAACAATGCTCCCGGCGCGATCGTCGGCAACATGCTGTTTCCATTGGTTGTTATAGTCAATGGTCGCGTTGCAGAACGCAGTAACTCGTGTAAATCTTCCACTATTTGATTCGATTAATTTCCGATTATCAGAGTGGCGGCGGCGGTTCATCCGGAAGTGTCCCTGTCTGAAGATCGACCTGCAGCTGATCTTTCGTCAGGATCTTCGGCGTACCATACTCACACTTTTCATCGGATTCATAAACCATTTCCGATTTATCTGAAATATCGTTTCCTTTATCGGTCATTTATTTCCCATCGATATGTTTTCCGTAATCCGATTTATTTCAATAACACCATTTTTCGGGTTTTTACATTTCGATCGGTCGTCAGACGATACAAATAAACACCGGAACTGACCGGTTTACCCGTCTGATCGGTACCATTCCAAAATGCTTTGTAATCGCCGCTATTTTGATGCTGATCGACGATGGTTTTCACCAATGTCCCATCCAATGCGTAGATCGCCAGATTGACTTTTCCCGATCGGTCGATCGCGTAATGAATCGACGTCGTGGCGTTAAACGGATTGGGATAGTTATAGCTGAGAGAAAACTTCATCGGTTGTGGAATTTCCTTATTCACGCCGTTGAAAATCAGATCGGAACGGACTGCCATAATCCGGTAATGTAGTGTTTTGAAACCACCACCCGCCGGTGTCGTGATCGTATAAGTACTATCCTTTTTCATATCGATGGAGTTTAATGTCTGCTGATCGATCAGTTTCAATTCGAGCACATCCGGCAATCCGGTCGGATCCCAAAAAATCGTGCTGTTCTGATCCGAAAAGTTGTAACTGGAAACGACAAAATCCCAATAAGTCGTGTCTGTTTCCGGACGCATGTCGTAACAGGCTTTGATCGGATGACTTTCCCAGTAATTTTCCGGATCCGCTTTATCATTATGAGGAAAGTAAATATCGACAAACGAATCCAGATACGGTGAAATATTGCGAGCGTCGTACATATCATAATGACTGTACGAACCGGCTTTTTGACCGATTCCGTTGTAAGTATCCCGCACGTCTGCATTCGAACTGCTGCGTACCGAAACCGGCAGAAACCAATCGACCGGAGAACTCATCATATTACAGAAAGGATTCTTGTTATTCGTGGGAATCGACTTAGAAAGATCGACGTCGATCGGCGGGACGATTAGCCTTAATGAAACTGGTGAATCAGTCGCAGTTGAACCACCACTACGCGTTACGGTATAAGTTGATCCGGCTAATGGCGCTGATCTTCTGACATATCCATATAACTCGAGGCCGTACAGAGGTTGCGTGTTGGTTGAATTGGTTACCTCGAAGGTTAAATAATTACTGCCGACTTCAACTAAGGTAACCCGAAAACCATTCCGGGTGACCATACTGGTACCTACAGAATTAAGATTAAATTCCCGTGTCCAACCACTGCCGTGGTATAAATCCGTAACATGGGTCTGAACATACATGTAAGGATAATCCATTGCTGAAAATTCGATCGTAAACCGGTCTGTTTCACCATTCGGCAGAGCCACTGAGGGATTAGAGAAAATAGTTGAATAGACTCCCCAATTGGAATACTCACTGACATCGTAGGTTGCAGTATTCGTTGCAGTTCCCGTGATGGAATCGGTCAATTGTTCGACCCAGAAACCATCCCAGATCAGGAAATCACCGCCGTTCGTGGCGTTATATGCAATGTATTCATAACCGTTCCAACGGTGAGACCATTGTGAGATCAAACCTTGTGAGGAAGCTTCCGATAATGTTATTTCGGAAACACCGGTATTGGTCGTTACTTCGACTTTTGCATCTTTCCAATCCGTCACGATCGGAAAGGGATTGGCGAGCTGATTCAACCCGGCATGGCTTTCATCTAAAGGCGGATTAAGCGGAATGTAATAAGAATCGTCCAGATCGACCTCGTTACCGAAAACCGGGAAATCGATCGCCGAACCGAATCCGTTATAAAACCAGTATCCAAAACCCGGTTGAGGTAACGGCGGCTCGCCGTGATTTCCGCCGTCATAGTCGGTTTCCCCCCAACGAATGTATGTGTTATAATCGATGCTCCAGCGTGAAAAACGCCAGTGTGTGTTAATGTCCGGTTCAGGACCGCCTTCCGAACCACCGAAATATGGCCCGAAAATGCTATCTGGATTCGACGAGACCGGCTGTATAGGCATCCCCATGAACACCCAGCGTTGATATGGGAAATTCTCATAATAAGCCGGACTATACTGCGGGACAACCGTGCCGGCGGCGAAGGCCAGCCAGTTATCATTCCAGTTCGAATTAAACACCCGGATTTCTTTGGCCGAGTAAATTTTCAGATAGGGTTCATTGTCACCGCTGGTCAATTGATTCCAAGTCGTTACATCGATTTTTAGATCATAAAAATCATTGGTATTCAGCACAATATCCCGATCGATGATCGTTCCGTCCGTGGCGATGTCATCGATCGTGACAGTCGTGTTGCTATCAATAGTTGTGATATAGAGATGCGTATAATCACCATCCGGTTCGGTTCCGGGTGGAGCTAAAAAGGCGATATAATTATGACCGGCGCCGTAACCATATTCCGAGGAAACATAACAAGCCATATCGGAGGTACCGATACTGCCGGTTTCTAACCAGGTTCCGGTGCAAACCGCCACTTTTTCAGTCGCGGTTAGTTTAAACAGTTCCTGTGTATAACCGATACTGCTATTACCGGTATAAGTAAAATAATCGTAAGCATCCAGCGCTTCATTTGTCACGATCTGATTCCACTGATTGTTGTTCCAGCAGTACAAATTAATAGTCGCAGGTTGCGAATAAGTGTTGACCTTGACCTCTTTTTCGTTATTAGCGCCGTCCGGCTGGTAGAAATAGAATTCCGTTGCGACATTCAGTCCGTTGGCCGCTTTGACATAACAACCATCATCACGTCCGGAATCATTCTGTTTGAGCGAGCCAACCATGACAGCCACTGAATCGGTCGCGTGAACATGGAATGTTCTTCCGCCAGGCGTATTTCCCAGCGCATTGACGTTTTTAACTTTTAACAAATCCTGGCCTTTATTGAGGATGCCGGACCATTTATTGCTGCCGGAACCGATCTCTTTGACCGATGTATATCCAGAACCGGTCGTCGGAGTATTGGTAATATCCTCAACATACACGGAAGTCCCATCTTCATAACTAATGACATTAAGGCGCCATTCGTCAGCCGCCGAACCATAAGGTACGTACACGAAGAAATCGACCGTACCGTTCGTATGCCAGTATGGCGGGACATAGTCGTATTCCCAATCGGAAGTCGTTCCGATCATCGTCTGAATGCGGCGACTTCCGTTGATCCTGAAATAATCGCCATCCTTAATACCGGCGAAATCATCGTTGACGGTTCCTTCTTTCAGGTAAACAATATAGCTTTGCCCTTGTGTCAGACTTAGATTTTCGTGCGTATCATCGGAATCGCCATCTTCAGCGCGATCGACGATATCAACTTCTGTGACTAGATCGTTTCCAACGACGGCAGTAACAACCACAAACGAGGTGCGGTTGGCATCGCTACATTGAGGCGGAGCAAAAATATTGAATTCGCGGGCTATATTTCCGGCATAAATCAGACCGTTTAACACACATAAGGCGAAAACAATTTTTAAATCGGCAAGTATTTTTTTCTCTCTCATAAAACCTCCCTCAAACAGTGACTCCAAGGATGGACATACACTACAATTTTCTCCGAAAATTGATTCCTAAAAGATAAAAAGTTTATTACGCCTGAAAATGCATCGAAAGAAAATCATATCGATTACTGCGGTGGCGGTGGTTCATCCGGAAGCGACGGCGTTTCCTCGATATTTGTCACCAAATCGACCTTAAGTTCTCTTTTTTCGACGATTTCCGGGGCAAAATAGACCGACTTTTTATCTTTTTCTTCCAATATTTTTGTGTCTTGATCGTTCATAAAGTCTCTTCTCCCCTTTATTATTTCACAAATGACATTTTTTTCATCTCGGTACGGCCACCGGATGTCAGTCTGTATATATATATTCCGGATGATACCGGTTTGCCCGACTGATTGGTGCCGTTCCACTTGAGTTCATACTTCCCGGCGGACAGCCGTTCATTAGTCAATGTTCTGACTAACTTTCCGTTCATTGTATAAATTGACAAAGTCGTCATAGCCGGTTTTTCAAGAACAAACGGAATAACGGTTGTTGAGTTGAACGGGTTCGGATAGTTTGCACTGAGCCCGAAATGAACAGGCTGTGTCTCATTCTCCACTTTGGAAAAAGGAAGAAAGACCGCTGTAATCTGAAACATCGTTTTAACATACCCGGAATCCGCGGATGTGGTAAACTGATAAGAATTCTGGGTTTTCATATCAATCGTAACCTGATTGGCGACATCGATTAATTCCACACTCCATTCGTCTGTGATTGACTGAGCATCCCATCTTAGCGTAAAGGTTGTATTTGGTGTTTTCCCGCTCATCACAGTCATATTCCAAGTCTTTGAAGCTGAATCGGACCGCACATCATAACATACTTTTGTAGGACGTTCCCACCAATAATTTGTGAGTTCATTGATGTCGTCATGTTTAAAATAGACATCAACATATTTGCTGAACATCGGTGAAAAGTTTTTCGCATCGTTGACATCGTAATTATCGGATGCATCACTCATAATTCCGAAGCCGTTGTAATCGTCGCGAACGGAACTGTCAGCATTGAAAATCGAAACCGGAACGAACCAGTCACGAATTGACATTGCCGATGAAACGACCGGATAATGATCGGCTTTCTTGGCGAGTGATTTTGCACCGGCATTGATCGCCGGGATTTTTAATTCTATCGAAGCAAGGACGGTTTTACTGGCTTTTGTCGTGTAGGGATAGCGGAAAGTCGTATACGAATGATATTCATGAGGATCATTTCCGCCGCTTTGGGCTGGAACATCAGGCACATAAACATCTCCGTCGACAAAATCAAAAGTAATCTGACTGAGTCCCTGTTTTTTCGACATAGATAAAGACGTCACGTCAAACCGGTAGATGTAATATCCTGCTACAGTTTCATAAGGTTCGATTCCGACACATTCAACTTTAAAACCATTATTGTCAGTAAAAGAACTACCCACTGTTAGGTTGCAACTATTTTGATAAGTCCCATCGGCGCGTGTTTCGACAGAACATGTGCCGCCGGCTCCGGATACAATAAAATTGTACCGCTCGGTCTCCTGCACAAAATCTTCGCCGAGACAATCGCCTTTACCTCCGACGCGATCGTCATGAAATTTAATCGCGTGTGGATATGTTTTATCGCCGGAATGAACACCTTCTGTTTTACATACGACCAACTCGCCACATGATGGCATAACCTGCTCCACCCAGTACCCGTCCCAAATATCGAATACGCCGCCAGCCGTACGATGATACGGAATGTAGACGCCGTTTTCGACATCCCATTTATATGCATAAGGATCGATTACACCCGCAACAGAAGCTTGTTCAAGCGTCAATTCGGTAACCTTGTTACCTTCGGTGACTTTAATGTATGTATTTTTCCAGTCGGTCGGAAAATTGAATGGATTGGCGACCATTGTGATGCCAGCATATGAACCTTGTGGCGGATCGATCGGTATATAATAGTCGGTTGTTTGCGGAATCAGAGTTCCTGTAACAGAAACATTCGCGTTTTGAGTCGGAGTTTGGTACATCCAGTAACCGAATCCCGGACGAATCGTTTCCGGATCGCCCCAATTTTCAGTTTCGCCAGCCGGATTCAGATCGAGCTCGTTCCATCGGATATATGTCTGATGGCCGATATTCCAGCGGGAAAACCGCCAATCGGTTCCCGCAACGTTGAAATATTTATTAAAAATTGAGTCAGGATTGGTATTATTTGGCGTTATAGGAAAGCCCATCAGCACCCATTTTTGCTGAGGAAAATTGGTGAAAGTCACATTGTCAGTCTGAGCAGAAAGACTCGCAAACCCAGCAATAACAAGAATAAATGTAATGGCGATAAATCTAAATACTGAATTTCTACTCATTTTCCCCTCCAATTTGGATCGGATAAAAATTTGTTTCTATTGAACGATTATCAGTTGCTAACATTTTCAATTCACAGTAATTTGCAGGTGAATTTACTTGAATAATATCTCGAATTCAAAATTATTTCTTCGATTTCCTGTATTGCTTTAAAAAAAAATCCAAAAATTGATTTCCGTCACATTTCACTCGTTGTATATTCAAATCAATTCTCAGGATTTCTCAATGAAAAGATCCGTTGTGTAATTCACCGTCTGACGAGTTGGTATTACATATGAAAAAACCCGATTTTGCCGAAGTAAGGCTTCAAGTGAAGAATGAGTCTTTTGAATTTCTTCGATTCGGCTACTGAATCGTTTCCCTTTAAGACGACAGAATTGAAGTGGAATAACCGGAATTTGCCAACCGGTAATTTCCCCCACTAAAGACAGCACGTCTTCAATCTGTCCATGATCGGAATTCGGATCGCGCCAGCGGCATTGGAAACCGGTGATGTTCAGATATCGTGATCGAACTTGTCCGGTTTGTTCGATCCCACGTATTTTTTCCAACTTACCAAGTATTTTTTCACGAAGCCTTGACTCAAAAGCCATCGAATCGACCTCCTGAAAAACTTTATTTAAAGAGCGAGATTTAAAAAATCCATTGATCCATTCCCCGACATTGTCATGGAATCGCTGGCCGTTGATATAACTGGAATCGGCGAGCCACATGAGCAATTCAGCCTCATCGGAAATAGGCTCACAGTCCAGTAACCATGACAGGAAGTGAATCGTTCCGAGCGGATATTTTCGCTGAAAACTCTTCAGATCGATTCCCCGGATAAAATTCGGATTGAGCGAATATTGTTGTTCCCGAAGTCCAATATTGTTCGTATTCGCCTGAAATTCCAGAATATGGTGCCCAATCGACGGAATCGCCGGATGAAAAATGTCCAGATCGATTGCTATATATTTACCCGATAACATTTTTTCTTTAAAATTCGGCATTTCAGAGGAAAACCAAAGCGATGTATAGTCGTAAAAACCGGCGACATCCCACCCGAATCGCGTTTTCAGAAGTGCCGCACTCAATAAGGAATCAAGATCGTTTCCGATGATGACACCTTCGATCTTTTCCGGATGAATCAATGGGTCGAATGCCATACGAATGAGTGATTTCTCATGACAGTTCATTTGGTATAAAATTGGCATTTGTGCGCCGTTAAAATATTTACAAAAACATCCTATTCGTCATCAGGTTTCAGTCGATAAGCATTTTGGTCAAGCCGTTTTTTAGCAAATTCATAGTAACCCGGATTGATCTCAAAACCGAAATAACGCCGGTTCATCTTTTTGCTGACGACAGCGACCTGGCCGGAGCCGAGGAACGGATCGAAAATGACATCATTTTCTTCACTGGAATAAGAGAGAATTTTCCGTATGATTTCCGAAGGTAGTTTGGTGGGTGTTTTCTGATCGCCGTGCCAATATTCGCGATGAATCGACCAAACGTCTTCCTTATCACGGTAATGTAAACTGCCCCCCTGCGTATCCCGCGCCGTCGGATCAAACCGGGAAAATGGGAAAAATTTTCGTTTTTTCTCATCTTTGCAGACGTATATACAATGATAATGCGATGTCACAAAACGTCGTTTCGTGACAACGCCAAATTGATATTTCCAGATCAGATGGTTAACCGTTATGAATCCAGTGTCGTCGATGACTGTTAAAATATCTTTGAGATGATTCCATCCGGAAAAAACGTACATACTTCCGGAACATTTGAGAACACGGAAGGCGGCATCCATCCATCGATGCGTAAATTGCCCGTAATCGGCTGTCGAAATTTCGTGATAGCCTTCCAGCACGCGGCTCGCCGTTCGATGATAGTTGCTTCGCTTGGCTTTGAACTCGATGGCAAACGGCGGATCGGTCACAATCAGATCGACACACGCGTCCGGCATATCAGACATACCGGTGAGACAGTCACCCTGAACGATCCGATTGAACTGGAATGAATCATCTTTCATTAGATAATCATCAGTCGAATCCGAATGGAGCGGTTAACTTTCCGACTCGGTTGGCTCTACCGACCGATGTTTTTTAAAGCGTGTCTTCTTTTTCTTCTTTCCACCATCGCCATAATAGTAATAGTAATGGTAATAGTAATAATAAGAATCGTAACCGGCTGTGATGTTGACGCCATTCAGGACGGCGCCGATCAGGTGCGTTTTGACCTGTTTAAGTAGTTCGACTGCACGCGCTACGACACGAGTGTCTGTTACACCGGATTTGACGACAAGTAAAATCGCGTCGGTCATCTTGGAAATGACGCTGGCGTCTGTGACCGCAATAATCGGTGGAGAATCGAAGAGGACGATTTCGAATTCACTCTTCATTCTATCAAGGAAATTCCTCAATTTTTGCGACGCCAATATTTCCGAAGGATTTGGCGGAATATCTCCGCAGGTGATAATGTACAGGTTCGGAATTTCTGTCTTCCGGATGATGTCCGTGTCATTCAAATCCTCGATCATCGCATGAGTCAATCCGGGACCGCGTGATACATCGAACACCTTGTGCAAAATCGGTTTCCGCAGATCGGCGTCGATCAACAGCGTTTTCTTTCCCAAACTGGCAAACGTAATCGCGATGTTAACGACAGTAGTCGATTTTCCGTCGCCCGGGCCAGCGCTCGAGACGACCAGTGTCCGAATTGGATTATCCGGATTCATGAATTGAATATTTGTTCGTAAAGTTCGGTAGGCTTCCGCGACGGATGACTTCGGATCGTAATGTGTCACGAGTCGGGATTTGAGCGAATGCTCGAGGTTTTCACCTTTAAACACTTTTTGAGATTTTTCGATAGCGCTTTTCACATCGATCTTCGGAATGATCGAAACCGTTGCAAGTCCGAGTCTCTGTAAATCTTCTGTGCTCTTGATCGAATGATCCA
>JAQUKI010000054.1 GCA_028719225.1 Fidelibacterota bacterium
TGCGTTGGTGTCAACCCGCGACCACGGCGTGGTGGATAAAAATTTTCCATCGAATGATTTCAATCATATGATCGCTTATGTTCCGCTTAGGAACGACACGCTCTGGTTAGATTGTACGTCGGAATACAACACGCCTGAAAATATCCCGGATATGGACGAGGACGCCGGTGCGTTGATCATTTTCGACGATCGAGTACAATTGACAAAAATTCCGGTCAGTTCGCCGGAAAGGAATCAAACCCTGTTCAAGGCGAATATTGTCATTGACGAAGAGGGTACGGCAAAAGTCAGCGGCAAATATATAGCGACCGGCGACGACGACATCAATCTTAAGGAAATTTTCCTTTCCAAGGACGATGAAGAGCGGCGAAAAACTATTATTAACTGGCTGATTGAATTTTCGCCCGATCTGACTCTCGAATCGCTCTCGTTCGCCAATCTGGAGAATATTCACGCATCGACGGTCATTGAGTTCGATTGTACCGCGCGGCACTACGCCGAACTTACCCGCAACAGGCTTTTCTTCAATCCAAATTTCTTCCATCGTGTTATTTTCAAGAGCGAGAAACCGTCCGAGCGGAAATCGGCGGTCTATTACTCATATCCGTTTGTTTGCAATGACACGATCACTTTTGTCGTGCCGGAAAAATTTCTGCCGGAGTCGGTTCGGGACACGGTGAGCCTTTGTCAATCGTTTGGTTCTTTTGAAACCAAAGCGGTATTTTCAGGCGGACAGGTCGTTTACGCCAGAAAACGGAGCATTAATCAAAAGAAGATTGATTTCTCCGATTATGGCGCTTATTACGATTTCATGGAGAAAATCGAAAAATTAGACGCCGCCAAGATGGTTTTCAGAAAATAAAAAATCTATTGGGAAACAGGGCTGCTCTATCGTCATTTTCAAACAAGTTCTCTCAATAATACAGAAACAATTTGATTTTCGACGCGCTTTAATATAGATTAAATTTGTCGTCGAATTGATGAAATGAGGAGCACATAATGATGAGAACCGCAAATCCGGCGCTCAACGCAAAGACGTTTGTCGGATTAAGACCTTATGAAGCAGAAACCGCCATGACCATTCAGGGCGCGGTTAACAAGACAGCGATATTATTGTTACTGACGCTGGTTTCGGCGAGTTATACGTGGAAAATGTTTTTCGAATCGTGGGATCCGGCGGTCGTCACACCATGGCTGATCGGCGGCGCAATCGGCGGGTTCGTCTTTAGCCTGATCACGATTTTTAAGAAAGAATCGGCGCGGATCACGGCTCCGATCTATGCTCTGCTGGAAGGGCTTTTTCTCGGCGGCATTTCAGCCGTATTCGAGGCGCAGTTCAAGGGCATCGTCATTCAGGCGGTGGCGCTGACGTTTGGGACGCTTTTCGTTCTGCTGTTTCTGTATAAATCGCGCATCGTCAAGGCAACGGAAAACTTCAAATTGGGGATCATCTCGGCGACGGGCGCGATCGCGTTGCTCTATCTTGTGTCGATCGTTCTGGGATTTTTCGGAATTAACGTTGGTTTCATTCATTCTTCCGGCGCGCTGGGAATCGGAATCAGTTTGTTCGTCGTGACAATCGCCGCGCTGAATCTCGTGCTGGATTTCGACTTTATCGAAAACGGAGCCGCTCAGGGCGCTCCAAAATATATGGAATGGTACGCGGCATTCGGGCTGATGGTAACGCTCGTCTGGCTGTACATTGAAATTTTACGTTTGCTGGCAAAAATAGCCAATCGAAGATAACTCGATTGCATTAATTGGGAGGTGAACATGTCTGATTTATTGAAGAAAATCCTGTACGCGGGAATCGGTGCTGCGGCGGTGACGAAGGAAAAAGCGGAAGAGATCGTCGAAGAGTTGGTAAAAAAAGGCGAGATCAAAAAGGATGAAAGCAAAGAAGCGCTCGCCGATGTGCTCAAATCCGTCGAGAAACATAAAGGCGAACTTGAAAAATTCGTAAAGGATGAAATTTCAAAAGGATTGAAAAAGCTGGATATTCCGACGCGCGAAGAATTTGACGAACTCAAGAAAAAGGTCGAAGCGCACCAACATAAAAAGTAGCCGTTTGCGTTCATGAAATTGCCATCCGTATCGCGGACGTTCCGGCATCTCCGGCGCTATCATCAAATCCTTTCTGTGCTTTTAAAGTACGGATTTACGGATATTGTCGATATTACCCGGCAGGATTTGATCGTTCGGTTCGGAGAAAAATTCATGCCGCGCCTGAAAACGCGCGCTGCCGAAGGTTTGTCGCGTGGCGAACGGCTGACCAAAACCATTGAAGAACTCGGCCCGACGTTCATAAAGATGGGACAAATCTTCAGCCTCCGTCCGGATTTGATTCCCGTCGAAATTGCGTATGAACTTCAGAAACTTCAAGACAAGGTTTCCCCTATTCCCTTTTCCGAAATCGAAAAAGTCCTTCATGAAGAACTGAAAACCGATCCGGCCGAGGTCTTCCGGGAAATCGATCCGGAACCGATTGCCGCCGCGTCGATTGCGCAGGTTCATCGTGCCGTTCTAAAAACCGGCGAACAGGTGGTTCTCAAGGTTCAGCGTCCGAACGCCCGGACGATCATCGACGTGGATATTGAAATCCTGACCGATTTCGCCGGAATTTTAAGTAAATATCTTCAGGAAAAGGTCGCACAGGATCCGGTGTTGATCGTTCGTGAATTCGACCAATCGATTCACCGCGAACTGGATTTTTTCAAAGAAGGCAGAAACATCGATCGGTTCAACCGCTGTTTCAAAGATGAACCGACGATATTCATTCCGAAGTTTTACAGCGAATTCAGTTCGGAGCGGCTTTTAGTCATGGATTATGTCAATGGAATCAAGGCGTCCGATACGGAATCTCTCGATAAGGCCGGTTTAGACCGGAAGGAAATCGCGCGTCGCGGAACAAATCTAAGCTTGCAGCAGATTTTCGACTTCGGATTTTTCCACGCCGATCCGCATCCCGGCAATATCGTGGTTCTGGAAAATAACGTCATCGGGTTGTTGGATTACGGAATGGTCGGGCAGATCGATGACGACACGATCGACGGGATCGGAGATATTCTTATCGGCGTTTTCAACAAAGAGCCGAAACGCATTCTCCGTGCATTTACAAGACTTAAAATCATGGATTTAAAGACGGATAATTCCGCACTTTTGCTTGATGTGGAAGCGCTTGTCGAAACTTATCTCGGCATTCCACTGAAAGACCTGCGATTCAGCGCGGTTCTATCCGAATTTACCGAGATCATTCAGAAACATCGCCTGCGGATTCCGCCGCACCTTTCGCTGGCGCTGAAAGCGATCGTCACTGCCGAAGGACTGGCGCAAACGCTTTACCCGGAATTCGATTTCATGGCAGAACTCAAGCCGTACATCCATAAAATTCTCATGCGCCGGTATAATTTTTTACGGAAAGCGCGTGAAGGAATGCTGTTTCTCGACGATTTTTCGGGCCTCGTCGAGGAGTTTCCGGACAAAATGCGGACGATCATGAACAACGCCGCTGATGGAAAATTTACGATCCGGTTCGAGCATCGGAATCTGGAACAGGTCGTTCGGGAGTTTAGTCGCGCGGCAAACCGGCTCTCGTCGGCATTGATCATTGCGGCGCTGTTTCTCGGTTCGTCGTTTCTGATTCAGGTTTCCACCGGTCCGAAAATTTTCGGTTATCCGATGTTCGGAACGATCGGTTATGTTTTAGCGGGAATTTTGGGAATTAAATTGATTGTAGATACCATCCGAAGCCGGAAGTCGAATTAGAGCAAATTATCGATAAAAGAGAGAGGAAGAAATGAAAGTGAATTGGGCCAAATTAACGATTTTGTGGAGCGTGATAATGATTTTAGGAACTCAGATAGCATTTTCAGCGGAAGGCGAATCAATCGTCCTTCCTGCGCCGCAAACAACCGGTGGTAAACCTTTGATGCAGGCATTGAACCTGCGCCAATCGATTCGGAATTTCAGCGAGAAACCGATACCCTTGCAGGTTCTCTCCAATTTACTTTGGGCGGCAAACGGCATCAATCGTCCTGATCTTGGCAAGCGGACGGCGCCGACGGCGATGAACAGCCAGGAAATCGACGTTTATGTAGCGATTGAAAGCGGGCTTTATTTTTATGACGCGAAGGCCAATCAGTTGAAATGTATCGTCGCGAAAGATCTTCGGGCGGCAACGGGCGGCCAACCGTTTGTCGCAAAAGCGCCTGTCAATTTGATTTTCGTTGCCGATCTGTTGAAATTCACGCGCGGCGATGAAAAGATGAAGGAATTTTTCTCGGCTACCGATACGGGTTATATCAGCCAGAATGTTTATCTGTTCTGTGCGTCGGAAGGGTTGGCGACGGTCGTCCGCGGCGGTCTCGATCGCGATGCTTTGTGGAAAGCGATGAATTTAAAACCGGAACAAAAAATCCAATTGGTGCAGACGGTTGGTTATCCGGCGGAATAAATATTAATTGGTTTACAGGAGTTAAATGATGAAGTGGAAGATTGGGTTGGCAGTCGTGTCGTTGGTCGCGGTACTTTTCCCGCAAGATGAAGTCGCAAAAACGACCGTTGTGAAAATCGGCGATAATTTGCCGATATTCTCGGTAACGACTCTCGACGGAAAAATACTCAATTCCGGTGATCTGGCCGGAAAAGTCGTGCTGATTGCATTTTTTGCGACATGGTGCGCGCCATGTAACGCGGAGTTACCGCGAATCGAAACAGACATCTGGAATAAATACCGGGCGGATAGCTCGGTCGCGGTTGTGGCTATTGGCCGCGAGCATAAAGCGGAAGAGTTGGTCAAATTCGCGCAGGAAAAGAATTTTACTCTACCCATGGCGCCCGATCCAGAGAGAAAGGTTTACAATCTCTTTGCGTCAATGTACGTACCGCGTGTTTTTTTAATCGATAGGGCTGGGAAAATCATCTATCAGACCAGCGGTTTCGATGAAGAAGAATTTGGTCGTTTGACCGTGATATTGGGAAAAGCGCTGGAAAGTAAATGAAAATATTTTCGTATCGAAATGTTGTTTCTCTGACACATTATCTTGAAACGGGAATGCCGACTTACCCCGGCGATCCACCTGAACCGCGTATCGATAGTTATTTGAGTCCGATCGGCAAAGACGTCACGATGTCGGAAGTTCATATAGGAACGCATTTTGGAACGCACATCGACGCGCCCCGTCATTTTTATCCAAATGGAAAGATGTTGAGTGATTTTCCGCCGGAACGATTTGTCGGGAACGCGATTTGTCTCCGAAAACCGACAGACGCACTGATTCCGATCGATCTTACTGACGACGATATCCGGAGAATTCAGAAAGCGGAAATATCGTGGCTTTTGGTGCATACCGGATTTGATGTGAATTGGTCGAATACGCGATATTTTTCCGAACCGCCATACCTGTCGGATGATTTTGCCCGAAAGATAGTCGATTTGAGATTATCCGGCGTCGGCGTCGATTTTCCGAGTGTCGATACGGAGATATTGGATCAAAACGATTTCAACGTTCATCATATCCTGATGAAGGCGAACGTGTTGATATTGGAAAATCTCACTGGTTTGGAACAATTGCCGGACGGTAACTTTTTTTTAGCGGCTTTACCGATGAATTTAAAAGCGGAAGGCGCGCCGACGCGGGTAATTGGAGCATTTTAATTGAACTAACTGTTGCATTTGAACCAGTCCCTTCTTAAAATAGGGGCGGTTATGGCTTCAGTATTAATAATAGATGACGACCGCGGTGTTGGAACCATTCTACAGGAAGTACTTTCTGCAGAAGGACATGATGTTACAGCGCTGATTTCCGCTGAAGACGGAATGAGATATATAAAGGTCGATGAACCGGACCTGATTCTTCTGGACTTGCAACTTCCGGGCATGAGCGGCATCGAATTCCTGGAAAAAATTCAGGATAAACGCGATCGCATTCCGGTTATCATCATCACAAGTCACGGCGATGTCCAGACGGCTGTCCGTGCGATGAAACTCGGCGCGTCGGATTATATTAAGAAACCGTTCAACATTGAAGAAATCGCGCTGATCATTCAAAAAGTTCTCGATACGAAGATAAAAGACGAGCACCTTGCCTATCTTCGCGGGAAAGATGAAATCTCCGAACATGAAAAGATCGTCGGCGAAAGTTCAGAAATCAAGGGCGTGTTCCAATTCATTCGATATGTCGCGACAACGCCCAAGACGACCGTTCTGATTCGTGGCGAAACCGGAACGGGAAAAGAGCTGGTGGCCAAGGCCATTCATTACAGCAGTAACCGTGCGAAAAAACCGTTCATCGAGATCAATTGCTCGGCGTTTCAGGAATCGTTACTGGAAGCGGAGTTGTTTGGATATGAACCAGGCGCTTTCACTGACGCCAGGCATCGGAAAAACGGACTTCTCGAAATTGCGGATCACGGGACGTTTTTCCTGGATGAAATTGGTGATATGTCAATGGGGCTTCAATCGAAAATCCTGAAGGTTATCGAAAAACAAAGTTTTCGTCGTGTCGGCGGGACGAAAGAGATAAACGTCGATACGCGGATTATCAGCGCAACCTCACGTGATCTCGAAAAAAACATGCTGGATCAGACATTTCGGGAAGATTTGTTTTACAGGTTGAACGTGGCTTCGATTTATATTCCACCGCTCCGCCAGCGCAACGGTGATGTTTTATTGCTTGCCGAACACTTTTTACGGATTTATAACACTGAGTTCAAAAAGAATGTCCAGGGATTTACCGATGAGGCAAGAAACTGCTTAATTGCTCATTCATGGCCGGGAAATGTTCGAGAATTAAAAAATGTCATCGAGCGTGCCGTATTATTTGAAACCGAGAAGATTATCACGTTGAGACACCTGAATGTCCCAAGAAAAGAGATCGGCCATCACGCAGGGGAAAATTATAGATCGGATTGGTTGGAACTACCAACCGACGGTGTTTCACTCGCTACTATCGAGAAGGAGTTGATCCAGAAAGCGCTTATTAAAACTAATGGTAATCAAACACAAGCGGCAAAGCTTCTCAATATTTCTCGGGAAACGCTTAAATACCGCATACGGAAACATCGAATCGTCAGGAAAGATCAACGGACTTAGCTTAGCGTTTTGGTTGATATGAACCGGCTGGCCGGTTTAAAACAACCAACATTGTATTCAAGATGTGTCAATAAAAAAATACTAAAGAAATCAGCGAAGAATTTATTAACCGCAATTATTGTCCGGTTTTATGACGGGAGACACAAGTAGCAATACAAAAAGAAAACATGCATAAAAGAGGTTTGACAATGTTGGTATAATTTTTGTATTTTTAACTGTGCTATTCGACATTTCAATTATTGTGAATATATAAGAGGTGTAAAATGAGATCGAAGAGTTTGTTTTGGGTTGTTTTCCTGATTTCCATATTGGGAATAGTTTTCTTCTCCGGTTGCAGTAAAGATTCGTTAACCGCTCCGGACGCGGCTGTAGCCCCGACCATTGAAAAAGGTGTTTCTTCCGAATCGATACAGTGGGTTCAGTGGAAGCCGGAGGCCGTGACTGAATTGGCCAGAAGACCAATGTGGGGGTATGATCGCGAAAGAATCCGGCGTGAGGTTGGTGGTGTGGTTGGTGGATTTATGACCTTCAACAATATGGTTGAAATACCTGCCTATGCTTTTCCGGAATGGTTTCGCGACATCACGGTCAGCATTGTATGGAACAACGACGAAGAAAATATTGGAGCAGCCGTTGATTTTCTTCCCAGCCAGAAGTTTGACAAGAATGTACGGGTAACTCTTTCCTACGCATATCTCGCTTTCGATGGCGATCCGGAAGACCTGTGTGTCTACTGGCTCGATGAAGAGAGCAATACGTGGATCGAAGTCGCAAATCCAGAAGTGAATCTTGAAGCAAAGACGATTTCGGTTTATGTCAACCATTTTACCCGTTACGGGTGGGGGTTGGATCCCGAACCTTGATCTTGTCGGACATAATTAACAAAGTAGCAAAGTCGACTACAATATGAATAGACAACTACTCAAAGAAATTATTTCTCTTGCCGTTGCTCGATGCGGAGAAGATTTTTCTAAAAAGATCGACTCGCTTCGACGCGAAAGAGAACGCGTCTTGCAGAATATCTGGCGGGAAGATACACTTCCCGAGAAGTTGGTCGGTGCGCAGAAAGACAGGCTTTTTCGGGATATCGATTTCGATACGGCGATTTATCATGCGGACAAATATCTTAAGGCAACAGAATATCTGGACTTATTATACAGCATTGCCGAGATAGCCGTGAAATACGGCGAGATGACAAGGGCAGAACAGATTCTCCGGAGTATCTCGGAACAAAAGACCCATAAAGCAGACAATAATCTGCTGGCTAAAGCGCATTATAAATTGGGCAATGTCGTCTTTTATCAAAACAACTTTAAGACGGCAGATGAAGAACTCAGAAAAAGCCTTCAATTGTTCAAAAAGACAAATGATAAAAAAGGCATTGCGCTTGTGTCAAATGCGCAGGGTATTCTATTGGTCCAACAGGGTAAAATTTTCGATGGTATATCTTTAATCGAAGAATCTCGTAAAATGGCGAAAGCGCTGAATTTTACAGATTTGATCATCAATACCAGCATGAACATCGGGAATGCTTATCATACCAGCGGGGATGCTGATGCCGCTATGTTGCATTACCGTGAGGTTTTGGGTCTTGCTGAAAAAGGTGGCCAAAACGATACGCTTGCCAATATCCACATGAATATTGCGATTGCCTATAAATTTAAGGGCCAACTAGACCGAGCAACGACGCACGTCGATAAAGCATTCGAAGTTGCCGGAGAGACAAACAATCTGTATCAAAAAGGTCTTGCTTATCTAATCAAGGCGGAAATTGCTTGTCTCAGAGACGATTTGTCTTCCGGGACTGCGCTTGTGACATCGGCCTTCTCGATTTTCAGCGAAATTGGCGACCGACTCAGTATCGCAGAAGCCTACAAGATACTTGGAATGATCAATCGCAAGGGCAAGCGGTTCGACATTGCGCTATCGTATTTAGAAAACAGTAAGCGCATCAACGAAGAGTTGAACCACACGCTCAACCTGGCTGAAACGCTGATGGAAATATCGGTGCTCTGTAAGGATATGGGTGAACCGGAAAAAGCAAAAAATTATCTGGAGCGCGCCGTTGGCTGTTTTGATAAAATTGGTGCTCAGACCAGGGTAAAGGACGCAAAAAAACTATTGAATAATCTATCGGCATAACGGCGGTTTATCTGTTGTGCCGAAGATTTTCAATGAACTTAATTAAAATTATAGTGCTCTTTATGAGAGCGTGGGAGAAATAACGCTCTCATTTTCTTGACTTCATGCAATCGCCTGTTTAAGTTCATAGCGATATTTTGATATGACGATAAAGAGCGATCATTTCGGGACGACTGGAATAGAAATTGAGCGACTTAAAGAACGAAGCGCAGGTAAATTGTAATATCTCAATCGAGGATAAATACCGTTTTATTTTTAATAAAATTAGCGATCTGGTCATTCTGTGTGAAGCCAATTATACAATTTCGGAATCGAATAAATCAGCAGACATCATTTTTGGACAAGGCGAATCGCTGATAGGACATAAGTGCCATTGGGTTTTACATCAAAAGGAAGATCCATGTATCGATTGTCCGCTTCGTGATACCTTAAAAAGCGGCCTGATAATTCCTCTGGTCAAATACGAAGAACGGTTCGGTGAGTATTTTGAAGAACGGACACATCCTGTTCTCGATGGAGACGGAAATCTTCAATCGTTCATCATTTCGAGTAAAAACATCACGAAAAGTCGCGAACTGGAAGAAAAATCCGCTCAGGCAAAAAAAATGCTCGCACTCGGTCAAATTTCATCCGGCGTGGCGCATGATTTTAACAACGTACTAACCGTCGTCCTCGGGCGCGTTCAACTACTCAAGAGACAAACTACCGACGAGTACCTTCTAAACAGCCTGAAAATGATCGAAAAGTCTGCTCTCGACGGCGCGTCAAAGGTCAGGAAAATCCAGGAATTTTCGCGTCCGAGCGAAGGTGCGCTCACCGAGACTATCGACTTGAAGAAAATAATCGAAGAGGTGGTTGAAATTACTCGGCCTAAGTGGGAAACCACCTCCAAACTCAAGGGCACATTGATCGAACCGATTTTGGAACTTGAGGAAAATATATTTGTATTGGGTGATTCTTCTGACATCAGAAATGCGTTTACCAATATTATTTTTAACGCTGTTGATGCGATGCCGGAAGGCGGCGTGCTGTATATTAAAACAGAAACCGAAAACCAAAATGTTTCTATAAAATTTAAAGACACCGGAATCGGAATGACACCGGAAACCGTCGAAAAAGTATTCGACCCGTTTTTCTCGACAAAAGGAGTTTTGGGAACCGGTTTAGGCATGAGCGAAGTGTATGGGATTATCAAGCGCCATAACGGTCGAATCAGCATCCAGAGCGAGGCGGGAAAAGGAACGACGATTTTAGTGCATTTACCAAAAGTCGCCGCCGCGAAAACAGGCGCTCTGGCAATTGAGATTGGAAAGACCGCACCAACCCGTATTTTAGTTATCGACGACGAAGAACATATTTTGGAAATATTCAAAGACCTGCTTTCTGAACTCGGTCACGAAGTCGATACAAATTCATCTTCCGTCGCGGCGCTTGATTTATATAAAAAGAAACGGCATGACATTGTTATTACCGATCTCGGAATGCCCATCATGACCGGAGTGGAAATCGCCGAAAAGATCAAAGAGATCAGCCGGGAGACACAAATCATTATGGTTTCCGGATGGGCGTTGAGCATCGACGAAAAGTCTTTAAGTAAATACATCGATTTTGTGATCAATAAACCATTTTCTATTGAGAAGATAATTTATACGATTTCAGAAGCAGCGGCCGTCATTCAAAAACAGAAAACCGGTTGATTCCAACCCGATTGTTCATTCCTTGAAAAAAATCCTCTATCTTGTTCTGATTGTATTTTTTACTGCCTGTGGATCAGATAGTCGGAAGAATTTCGTCAATGAGGATGCAAGTTATTCTGATAAGGATATTGTCAATGGCGGAACGCTTGTCGCTGGAATCAACGGCGAACCGGACGCGCTGAATCCGCTAACCGGATTATTACAACCGGCGATCAATATACAGAGCCTGGTCTTTCGCCGACTGGCGAATATCAACGAGGATCTTACCACCTTTTCACCGCAATTGGCGAAAAGTTGGGAATTCTCGAAAGACAGCCTTTCTCTGATTTTTCACCTTCGTACAGACGTTTTTTGGCATGACGGTGCTCCATTTTCGGCGAAAGATGTAGCCTTTACTCACAAGATCGAGGTAGATCCTAAGATTTTCTGGGACGGCGTATCGTTTAAAGAGGATATTACAAAGGTCACAGCGCTCAACGACTCGACAGTTGTGTTTTATTTTGCTAAAAAATCTCCGACGATGCTCATGGATGCCGTTGAGGGATTCATTCTTCCGGAGCATCTGCTGAAAAATGTTTCACCGGAAAAAATGCCGACGATCGCATTCAACCGTCGTCCGATCGGAACAGGACCATTCAAATTTAAAGAATGGAAAAGTCAGCAATATGTAATGCTGACCCGGTTTGACCGCTATTATGAATCCAACAAACCTCATCTCGACACGGTGGTTTTTAAAATTATTCCAGACGGCGCCGGTATGGTGCGCCAACTTCTCAGCGGCGACATCGATTTTACCGAAGTTATCCCGCCGCGTGATTTCGTTCGTCTGCAGAAAGAGTGGGAAACCGGTAATTCTCCTCTGCGTCCGGTGAGTTATCTCGGGCGAACATATGATTTCATCGGATGGAATTTACTGGACAGTGCGCATTTCCGACAGATGCGTGACAAATATGGTGAAGATTTTACCCGCATCTCAGAATATATCCGGCCACATCCTCTTTTCGGAAGCCGGAAGGTTAGGATGGCGTTAACAATGGCGATCGACCGTGTTGCAGTTGCGCGGATCGTCAATGACGGAATGGCAATGCCGATGAACGGTCCGATCCCGCAGGTTCTTTGGGCGTACAATGAAAAAGCCAATCGCGCTGTTCCGTTCGATCCAAGACGCGCAGCCAAACTTTTAAAAGAAGAAGGCTGGAAGGATGCTAACGGCGATGGTGTTCTCGAAAAAGACGGCAGAAAATTCCGGTTCGAGATGATAACCAACGCGGGAAATACCCGGCGCGAGCAGGCATTGACACTAATCCAAAATCAGTTAAAGCAGGTTGGCGTCGAAATGGTTCCGAGAATTACCGACGCCGGTCTTCTATTCGGAAGAATGCTGCCGGAGCGGGATTTTGACGCGATTCTAATTGGCTGGAATGTTGGCTTGAAAATGGATCTGTCGCCGCTTTTCCACCGTTCATCATTCTTCATCCCATTTCATTTCAACGGCTATTATTCTCCGGAATTCGACCGGCTCGAGGAATTGGCGGTTTCAACGATTTCTCCTCATGAAGCGCAAAAATATTGGGATGGAATTGCGACGCTGTTATCAATCGATCTACCCTATACCTGGCTTTATTATAAAATGGAATGTTCGGCGATTCACCGCCGGTTCAAGAATGTCGTCATCGATAAGCGGGGCGCGTACAACAACCTCGAAGATTGGTGGATTCCCGTGAAAGAACGCCGCGAGATCGGCGAATAACGGAAAGGTTTGATGAAGTGTCCGCCTATTTATTCAGGCGCCTGATCGGAATTGTGCCGGTTGTTTTGATCGGCGCAACGCTGATTTTTATCATCGTTCACCTTGCGCCGGGCGATCCCGCGACGGTTTTTCTCGATCCGAACGTCCCAGCAAATACACGGGAGCAGATTGCAGAACGGTTCGGTTTAGATCAGCCGCTGGCGATTCAATATCTGAAATGGCTTTCCGGCGTGATTATTCATTTAGATTTCGGCAACTCTTTCAGCACCGGTCGTCCTGCTGCCGAAATGATTGTAGAAGCGCTGGGACCGACATTGATACTGACCGGTCTCTCATTGATTTTCGGCATTCTTGTTGGGACGCTTCTGGGAATTTTCACCGCTGTTCGGGAAGGACGCGCTTTCGATAAAACGATCTCCGCAATCATGCTTTTATTCTATTCCATGCCGTCTTTTCTGATCGGTGTTTTGCTTTTAGGATTGTTTGCTGTGCGGCTGGATTGGCTTCCTTCTTCGCAAATGGTGTCGCTTTTTCACGACCAGTTGTCATTGGGCGGGCGTATCGTCGATTCCATCCGACATCTGATCTTACCGGTAACGACATTGGGCGTTTCATTTTCCACTGTCTTTTTCAAATATATCCGCGGAAGCATGGTTGAATCTCTGCACTCGAACTATATTTTGGCGGCGCAGGCGCGTGGTTTGTCGAGCGGGAAAATATTTTT
>JAQUKI010000055.1 GCA_028719225.1 Fidelibacterota bacterium
TGTATTTTGCGTCGATGTATCGATGCCTAAAATCAGCATTTGCGGTCCTCTTTACATGTGATCAGATGGAGCAAAGTCGTTTCGATTTCTTGATCGGCGGTCAATTCGATCCGACGGAACGATTCGTCTGAAATATCTTGTTCAATGATAATACGGATGGCATTCACGGGTAAAAGCGATGCGATGCCTTCCGCCCATTCAACAAGAGTAACACCGTCGCCAAACAAATATTCCTGAATTCCGAGTTCCAGCCACTCTTCGATGCGGTGTTCCCGGTAACAATCGATGTGATAAACAGGAAATTTTCCGGAATATTCGTTGACGAGCGTAAAAGTCGGACTGTCAACATTTTGGCGGACATTCAATCCGGTACAGATTCCTTTGATCATCGTCGTTTTTCCGGCGGCAAGATTGCCCGTAAACGCCACGACATCTCCCGGTTTGAGAAATCCGGCGATGATCTCACCGATACGAATTGTTTCCGTAGCGGAATGCGTTTGAATTTTTATCATCGTTTATTTGGGAGTAAGTGTGACAATCGGCAGAATCATCTCTTCCATCGAAACGCCGCCGTGCTGAAATGTATCCCGGTAATAGGATTCGAATTTGTGATAGTTCGTCGGATACACAAAATAGAAATTTTCTTTGGCGATCAGGTAATTGTTGTTGATGCCGAGATCGGGAAGCAGATATTTTGAAGGATCTTTGATCACAATTGAATATTTCGGCGAACAGTTCAAATTCCGCCCGTACTTGAACCGGATATTTGGCGAAGTGTCTTTATCGCCGATGACTTTCACGTCATTCCGGACGCGGATGCTTCCGTGGTCGCTGGTCAGGATGACGGTAAAATCGTGTTCGGCGAATTTCCTCAGAACGGAATATATCCATGAATGCTGAAACCATGTCCGGACGACGGAGCGGTAACTGGCTTCATTGGGGACGATCTCTCTGAGGATTTCCGAATCAGAGCGCCGGTGAGCCAGCACATCAACAAAATTGACGACGAGCGCGATGAAAGAACTTTCTAAAAGCGACGATAGTTTTTTATCCGTCGCCCAACCAGCCGCCGAGTCGAGAACTTTAAGATATTTCATCCCATTCTTCAAATCGATTGATTCGCGTCGGAAAAGATCTTCGAGCAGTTGCGATTCATAGCAGTTCATCGACGTTTCGTCTTCTTCGGCTCTTTCCCAGATGTCCGGATGAAGTTTTTGGACTTCATTTGGAAAAAGTCCGCTAAAAAGTGAATTCCGGGAATACGGCGTGGAAGAAGGAATCGTTGAAAAAAAATAATCCGTCCGAACATTGTAAAAATCATACAGGAGCGGTTCGAAAGTCAACCACTGATCCAACCGCATGCAGTCGATCACTATGAAGAGTACTTTTTCGTTATTTTTTAAATACGGAAAAGCGTATTTGTAGAGAACATCCGGTGAAATCGTTGGGCGAAAATGGCGGTCTTCTTTCAACCAATCGATGTACTTTTTCTCGATAAATTTTCCGAACTCGATGTTACAGTCTCGCACCTGATCTTCCAGCGTCTCTTTGAGGCCCAAATCCGGATGATCGTCGAATTCAATATCCCAGCCGGCTAATTTTTTATAAATGTTGATCCAGTCATCACTGTCGAGATTTTCGTACAACATCTGGGAAATTTTTTGGAACTCTTCCATATAATTTTTCGATGCGTGTTCGGATGAGATGCTTTTTTGCTCAAGAATTTTTTTACATGCCATCAAAATCTGGCTGGGATTTACAGGTTTGGTCAGATAATCCGTGATCTTGCTTCCGATGGCTTTTTCCATCAGGCTTTCTTCTTCATTTTTTGTGATCATGATGACCGGTAAACCGGGTTTGATCACTTTCATTTCGGAAAGCGTCGTCAGACCATCTTTTCCCGCCATCATTTCATCGAGCAGAACGACATCGATATTTTCCTGCGATACAATCTTGATGGCGTCGTTACCATTCGATACGGGAATCACGTCGAATCCACGGCTTTTTAAAAAGAGCACATGTGCCCTGAGCAAGTCGATTTCGTCATCTACCCAGAGTATTTTACCGCGTCTGGTTCCCATTTTAACTCCTGCTAATCCGGATCATTTTATTTTTTTGTCCCGTCGATAATCGAGCGGAATGATGAATTTTTCTCTTCTTAATAAAAATCAATATAATATACCCACTCCCGCCTGTTTCTCAAGGTAATTTTCTGAGTTTTTATTCCGTCGTGAGCGACTCGTCAGATGAATTAAAATCTATTTGGTCGTCATGACAAATTCGCCCTGCCAGTTTTCACCTGGCGGGTTTTTCTTAAAAATCTCGCATCTGCCGATAAAAATGGTCGATGGCGCGTCGGTTCCGGTCACAGAGATCGCGTTTTGGAAACTCTTGATCGCTTCGCCCCAGTTTCGCTCCCAATACAACTCTATTCCGCTTGTAAAGTGACCGACGATTTCCTGCTGAATGGTGGTAAGCGCGCCTTTTTTGCTCATCAATTCATAAACGGTAATCGGTATCAATTTGCCTTTAACCACAAGCCTGTCCAAAACGCGGACCTCGATGTGATCTTTAGCGCGTTTGAGAGTTTCCTCGCCGACCATCATATATGTTCCGTACTGTTTGTTGGCGCCCTCGAATCGCGACGCCTGATTGACCGCGTCGCC
This sequence comes from Fidelibacterota bacterium, assembly GCA_028719225.1. Lineage (GTDB taxonomy): Bacteria > Fidelibacterota > UBA2242 > UBA2242 > UBA2242 > 0-14-0-20-45-22. The sequence continues at coordinate 2,667 of JAQUKI010000055.1, forward strand.
CATAACAGTGTATTGGAAGCGCTGAGCCGAGCCCATGTTTCCTGCTGAGACAATTCCGGAGTTGACACCCATTCTAACGAAAATGTTGCATCCGTGGTCGCGTTTGATTTCGGCGCGGATTTCATTCAGTCTTTCTTGCTGTTCGATCGTTGCAAAGCAGGCTTTCCAAGCGTGATCCGGATCTTCCATCGGCACACCGAAATCGCACATGATGGCATCGCCTTCGTATTTATCGACATAACCGTCATATTTCATCAGGATTTCTGTCATCGGCGAGAGATATTTATTTAAAACGACAGCGAGTTCCTCGGCGGAGAGGCTCTCGGAAATCGTTGTAAAATTCGCGACATCCGAGAAAAACATCGTCGCTTCGCGCTTCTCACCCGACAAACTGAATGCATCCGGATGATCTTCCAGATATTTTAAAACTTTCGGCGACATGTAAGTCTGAAACATGCCGCGGATTTTTTTCTTTTCCTTTTGTTCAGATAGGAATTGGTAAACAACGCTGCCGACGTAACTGAGCACGATACCGGTCAGAATCGGAAACAGATAAATCCAGACGGAACGATGGGAAAACGTCCAAAACGATGCGCCAAATGTCAGAAATGCCAGCGCAAGCATCGCGATACCGCCGACGACAGGCCGTGCGATAGAAACGATTAAAGCCGTCAGCAGTGTAAAGACAATGATGAGAATAATGTCCGTCATGAGCGGTAAGACGGTGATAAATTTTCCGTCGAGCATTGTTTGAATGGCGTGCGCATGGGTTTCCACACCGGGCATTAGCCGCCGGTTGCCAGCAAAGTTATAATACGGCGTAAATTTATTGTCATGAAGTTCTTCGATGGAAACACCGATCAGCGCGATTTTTCCCTTAAACGGATTCATCGCATCGAGAACCGAATCGACTTTAGCAGTATCACCGACGGCAAGCGCCTCAAGCGCCAATGCCTGTTTGACAGAATCGCCGAGCATGGCTAACCGCAGTTCGTATGGATAAGTTGAATTTTTCTTAAATATTTCCAGATAATCCGTGTCTTCTTCATCTTGAAGGTTAAAGTCGGCATCGTCGAGAATGGCGGACATCGAGTAGGTTGGGAAGGTTGCCGTAGGGCCATTGTAATTAATCAAAATCGTCTGCTCGAAACCTTTACTACCGCGATGTCCGAGAACACGGGCAGTATGCGTATCGCTGGAATCGGAAAAAATGAAATAGCCCTTTTCAAATTTAAGTTTCGGATTTCCAAATATTCCATTTTCACGAAGGAAGATTTTACTTCCCAGAGAATAGATATATTTTCCCTGATATTCTTCAAAAATGGAATAACGGCGGGTGAAACCATCCGGGTCCTGCATTTCTCCAACAACCCCCCATTCACTGCCGGTTTCCAATAAAACGGGAAGCGGTTCATCGGCATAGCTGTAAACGCCGCCACGGGTAAATTCTCGTGCAATCTTTCCCGCCAGAATCACATTTCCGTATTTGCGAATGGCGTCCGCCAGAATCTGATCGCCCTTTGGATTTTTAAAATCCGGTTCCGTGAATTGAATATCGAACATGATCTGTTTGATGCCGACTTCATTCAGGTTCTCGATCAGCGTGGCATAATATTCACGCGGATATGGGTAACGATCGATACAACTTTTAAAAGTTTGGTCGTCAACAGCCACTATGATGAGGTTAGATTTCGAGATGTCCTGAATACCACGCGATTTGAACCGCATATCGAGCAATTTCAGTTCGAATTCTCTGAAGGCGCCAAAGAGGAAGAGAACCGATATGACCAAAGAGATAACAGCCGCGATGGCGAGCCCCCATCCGGCCTGTTTGATTACATTTTTCTTCATATTATCAGCCGACGGATTTAAAGTTCAACGGAATATGATAGGCTAAAACTCAGGTCGTTAAATTTTTCATCGGAAAGGCGGTCTGAAATTAAAGTGTCGTTCAACCTTCCGCGAAGCGAATGTATTTTTAAGAATCGATAATAGGCACTGATAAAAACATTATGCTGGGAAAAGTCAACGAGTCCGGAGCCGTTCATCAGATTATATCCACCGATAAGGCTGATCTGACCTTTCAAAAAGTCATACTGCGCTTGTGTGGCTAAGGATAAAAAACTATAGGGTTCGGCGGCAAGTCCGCTTTCGTTTTTATTATTCGAAATTTTGAGAGAAGTTTTTAGCGGGAATTTGAAGGTCGAATTGACGCCGAAACTAATCATCGACGTGGACATGGAGTTGAATTGGTACCCGTCAATTCTGCCGCTGACACGGTCGCTCCGGTCAGAATTCGCATACGAAATATTGATGTTATGTTTAACACCGCCAAATTCGATAAGATGCGAAATCGTGATATCCTGTCGCATTGTCATATTGGACTCGCGCTTGTCCCGCAAGTAAATGGAATCGATGATTGTCGGTACCAGATCATTGTAGTAAAAAGTCGTATCGATGGTCTCGATGTCATTCTTTCGGCTGTATTGCATCGTGTTAAAATTCACCGTCGGCAAACCTTCGCCCGGATAGAGCGAGATTCCGGCTGAAAATGTCGTCGTAGTCGTCGTACCGCTCTTGTCTTTGTTCAAATTGTCGCGTAATTGTTCAAAATTCAGCGTCACAAAAAGTCGGTTACTAAAGAGGCGGATTTTATCGGCGACCTGAAATCCCTGAACATCGGTGCGCTGATATGGGTTTCCCAGCGAGACAAATTCCGGTCCGACGCGCTGGTATTTGAACGTGAAATAATTGTTAAAATAATTGAGTGTTAAAAAGGTTTTAAAAGCCGACGACGGCATATTTAAAAACGAGTAAAGTCCGACCTTTCCGGTACTGTCTAAATCGATCGGAAAGAATGGTTTGATATTCTGGTTAATAATAAAAAGCCATCCGATATCATCCAAGTCGAACGGAATATCTTTCAGCGCAATATCCATTCCCTGAAAGGAAAGCGTATCATTCCGGACACTGTCGCCGGGCGCAAAAGTATCCAAGTCTTCATTACCTAAAGGACCACCTGTAATATCACGGTTTGCATAGGAAACGGCAAAATCGGTTTTCCAGATAAAGCGTCGATTATCGAATGATAAAAGCAGGTCGCTGCCGAGGACGATATTATCCTGTGGTTTGTTGGATCCGTCCATGCTGATATTGACGCCGGAGGCATCGCGAATGCCGCCGTAATTTTTCTTCACCGACAACGTGTCATCCAAGGCTTTTAAAAAGGAAAGACCGAACTGAAAATGTTTGCCACTTCCGAAATAGGGACGAAATCCCCACAGTCGGCGGGAATATGTATAACCGGTACGCGAGTATTCCAGCGAGTCTACTCCGCCAGTTAAAGTATCGGGAACATCGCTAATCGTTCCCGGAACGACTCTTTCGGTTTCTCCGGTGACAAAATGGAAATTGAAATATTTCAGTTTTAGATCGGCTTCGATACCGCGAACGCGTTTTCCGTTGAGCCCAAATTCAGAAAAACGCGGATTCACGTCGCCAAACCGCAAATCCAGAAATGAACTGGTCAGGCTGGCGGTTAGCCGGTTCTTCGGTTGTTTATTCGGATCTTCCAGTGACGTTTGCAGGACTTGCGCATTGAACTGAAGCCAATCGAATTGGCCGGAAAGATCTCCACGAATTTGGCTGATATTCTGGCGGACGCCTCTTACCTGTTCGGAGTTAGTTTCGGCCGTGATGCGTGAAGATACGTCCAGAAATCTTTCGGCTTCTTCGATTTTACGGACGACGGTGAAGTGAACGACGATCGGAGAAAACGGATCGCCGAGACGATTGTTCATTGCCATTTTCAGCGTGTGAATTCCGGGCGTCATGTTCTTGGGACGAACGGAAATCAGGTCTTCGGTGATCTCAGTCTCCTGTGTAATATTTTTACCATCGAGTTCGACTATAATACTCTGAAGAGCGACATCTGGCGCTGTGAATAATGAAACTGCCACGAGCACTTCTTCCGCCGGAACGATCTCACCTTCTTCCGGACTCAGGATGATCGCATTGCTGGGAATTCCACCCTGTGCATCGAAATTTGCGCTGAGCGCATTACCGGATGTATCGGTTTTTCTTCGTACCGTTAAATACATAGGTACATTATACGGATCTGTCTCCGGGTACGCGCACATGCTTCCGTCGGTAAATTCGGCGACGATCAGGTATTCAACGCCATTATCACTGACATATTCGGCTGGAATCATGGCTTTATAAACGCCCATATACTCGGACATTTCGCCCTCGATATATGCTGATTGTCCCGTCTCCCGGAAAAACATTCGTACTTTCTGGACGCCGACCCGATTCCCTTCGATGATCGATTCAATCAGAACCGGAGTGTTTGTATAAACTTCTCTTGGCGGTGAATGCAGAATCTTCGCCTGGGCAAAAACCAAATCGGACAGGAACATTATTAAAACGAGACATAGTATTTTACAAAGACGCATGCAACTCACCACCACATTTATTTAAAAATCAATGACGTTAAATTATTTATAATCGATACGCAAATCTTTCGTTTCGCCGGACGAATTTTGGAATTGAATCCTCAGAGAATTAATCGTCTCGGTTTCCTCATCGGGTTCATCTTCGGGAGCATCACCGGTTTCTGTTGTTTCGACGCCAGTATCACCATTTGGCGTAGATTTCCCCGTCTGATTGGCCCCGACGAGTATGGTCGCTCCGCTTTCATTATTCGTCACTTCGACCGATCCTGAAACACCATAGAACGAATCGCCATTGACCGGATCTGATATAACCCAGAAAACTGTTCCTTTTACCGACGCGACGGATGTTGGTGTCGCTATGGTAAATTCACCCTTTTTCAAGGGGGTTACTTCGGCTTTGAGCGTTCCAAACTGCATCGCAATTTGTTTGGAAATCGCTTCGGGTTTCCGATCTCCGGAAATGACCATTTCGGTGTTTTCACGCACTTTAATTTGTGTTTTATCGTCCAGAAAAACGATCACCGCATAACCATCGTCGCCAGTTCTGATCTGATCTTTGGAATAGAGTGGCGTTCCAACAGCGACTCCTGCTTTGAATTCCGTTCCCTGGGCGCGTTTGATAGATGTTTTTCCGCGCGCTTTCAGAATCAATGCTATTTTATCTTGACTGATGCCTTGCGAAACGATTAAAAGCACGAGTGTAAAAATTGTTATCAGGTTAAATTTTTTCATTGTTGTTACTCCTACTCAATCGTTATCGGCGGTTTGACAGTAATCGTCCCGGCAAGAGCCTGAGTGACTAGCGCAGAAAGCTGTTCGAAAGTCATCTGTTGGCTGTTGTTCAAGGTTACAACGCCGGTCGGCGAATATCCATTTAGCTCACCTTTCAGTAAACTTTCCAAAAGAGACGGATCAATAAGCTGTTCCAGCAACCGTAAATATTGTGCGGCATTCAGATTTTCGGAAGCAGTGGTGCTAAACGCAAAGATTGGGCTTTCAACTGTTTCCGGACCCGATGTCGTCGGATAAGTTTTTTGAATCTGCCAGACGTACGTTTTTCCATTTTCCAGCGCTTTAGCACCAGTCAAAGGAAACTGAAAGGTGTTATCGGCCGTGTATAAATTGGCCGCACTGATATTTGAAACAGGAATGGAAGGTAATTTTAAAAAGCGTCCATTATCCGGATAAGGAATGTTCGCCCGATCGTTCAATGCCTCTTCGATAGAACTATGCCTCGACTGATTATATTCAGCGACGCGGATATAGTAACCGCATTCGGAACAATTCGCCGGGCTCCACATGAAGTCGATAGATTCCCACTGAAATACCGGGTAAAGTGTAGAAATCACAAAGTTTTCTTCCAGTGCGCCACCAGGCGAAATCAGATCGAGTGTCGCCGGATTGGCGATCGATATGGTCTGGCTTTGGTTCTTCAACATTGCCCCGGCTTCATTCAAGATGCTAAAATTGAACATGTAGTTTCCCGACGGAAGTTTTCCAAATGTCATGATCATCGATTCGATTTTCTTACGTTGGGACTTTGGGAGGAATTCACTTTCATCGATTCTGATACCTGTGAGCGGTTTGCCGTCCGTGTAATAGATATTTTTCATATTCATATCCAGATCCTGACTGGAAATTGTGACTTCACCTTTAAAATCGAATGGTTGGGTCTTTATATAAAACACGCGGCTATTGGTCAGATTCAGAGAAGGAATATCTGCCGACATCTCAAATTCGATGCAAATCTTGATCGGTTCTCCGTTAATATCGTTCGGTTGGTATGAAAGCGAATAGGAGAAGAAATCGGGACTATTTTTACCGTTATTGAAATCAAAATCAAGAAGATAGAACGTTTCCATGTTATAAAAATAGTTCGTTGCGAGAGTCAGGGTTCCCTGTGCCTGCTGGGCGTTGAGAGACAACGAGGACATCAAGATAACAACTGCTAAGAATATCTTTTTCTTTTTCATCTTTCACTCCTTAAACTTCTGTCTAAAAGTACTGGGAAACACCGATAATAGTTGTGAGACAGGACAATATGTTGCGATCGATACAAAACAAAATGAAGGTAAAATTGAAAAACCATGTAATGAATATAAAAACTGACGAGTCGGGAATCAATAAAAAAAAACGTCCTGACCAATAATCAGGACGTTTTTGAAAGATTCCCCGGCGACGACCTACTTTTCCATCCTGCTACCAAGACAGTATCATCGGCGCTGAAGGGCTTAACTACCGAGTTCGAGATGGGATCGGGTGTTTCTCCTTCGCTATAGCCACCGGAAAAAGATTTTATTGGGAGAATGATTCAATAATAACTATCGAAATCTATTTTACAAAAAGTTTTGGTCAAGACGCACGGCTTATTAGTATCACTCGACTAAAACCATTACTGATCTTACATCTATGACCTATCAACCTTGTAATCTACAAGGAGCCTTAAGTCCCCCCGATAAATCGGGAGGAGGGAGATCTCGTCTTGGGGAAGGTTTCACACTTATATGCTTTCAGCGTTTATCCTAACCGAACTTAGCTACCCAGCGGTGCACCTGACGGCACAACTGGTACACCAGAGGTTCGTCCATTCTGGTCCTCTCGTACTAAGAATAGCCCCCCTCAAATCTCCTGCGCCCACAGCGGATAAGGACCGAACTGTCTCACGACGTTCTAAACCCAGCTCGCGTGCCACTTTAATGGGCGAACAGCCCAACCCTTGGGACCTTCTCCAGCCCCAGGATGTGACGGGCCGACATCGAGGTGCCAAACCTCCTCGTCGATGTGAACTCTTGGAGGAGATCAGCCTGTTATCCCCAGAGTACCTTTTATCCTTTGAGCGACGGCACTTCCACTCGCTACCGCCGGATCACTAAGCCCTGCTTTCGCATCTGCTCGACTTGTTGGTCTCGCAGTTAAGCTCCCTTATGCCTTTACACTCTGCGCACGATTACCAACCGTGCTGAGGGAACCTTTGGGAGCCTCCGTTACTCTTTAGGAGGCGACCGCCCCAGTCAAACTACCCGCCTGACAATGTCCCCTCTCCTGATATAAGGAGATAGGTTAGAATCCTAGCATTATAAGGGTGGTATTTCAAGGACGACTCCACGTCGACTGGCGTCGGCGCTTCAAAGTCTCCCACCTATCCTACACGTACAAAACCAAAATCCAATGCCAAGTTATAGTAAAGGTTCCGGGGTCTTTCTGTCCCGCTGCGGGTAGCCGGCATCTTCACCGGCATTACAAATTCGCCGAGGCTCTGGTTGAGACAGTGTCCAAGTCGTTACACCATTCGTGCGGGTCGGAACTTACCCGACAAGGAATTTCGCTACCTTAGGACCGTTATAGTTACGGCCGCCGTTTACTGGGGCTTCAGTTCAGGGCTTCTCCCGATAAATCGGGATGACTCGTCCCCTTAACCTTCCAGCACCGGGCAGGTGTCAGTCCATATACATCGCCTTACGGCTTAGCATAGACCTGTGTTTTTAGTAAACAGTCGCTAAGACCTTTTCACTGTGGCCTTTTTGGGCGCTTCCGGCTTACCGAAGTAATCGGATTAACTTACTCAAGGCGCCCCATTTTCCGAAGTTACGGGGCAAATTTGCCTAGTTCCTTAACCAGAGCTATCTCGTACACCTTAGGATACTCTCCTCGCCTACCTGTGTCGGTTTGTGGTACGGACATCTATTCATCTCGCATAGAGGCTTTTCTAGTCAGCGTGTTTAGGGTCAGTTTGTGTCCAGAGGACTCCTATTCGCATCTCGAGGTTATGACCTGACGGATTTGCCAATCAGATCCCTCTACCTGCTTGAACCGGGACGTTCAACACCCGGCTGACCTTTCACTCCTGCGTCACCCCATAGCTCAAACGACAAACAGATGGTACAGGAATATTCAACCTGTTATCCATCGCCTACGCCTCTCGGCCTCGACTTAGGGCCCGACTAACCCTGAGCAGATTTACTTTACTCAGGAAACCTTAGGCTTTCGGTGTTCCGGAATCTCACCGGAATTATCGCTACTAATGCCAGCATACTCAATTCCATTTCCTCCAGCCAACCTCACGATTGACCTTCACAGGTTGATGGAACGCTCCCCTACCAAACCGACACAAGTGTCGGTGTCCGAAGCTTCGGTAACAGGGTTTACAGTCCCGTAAATTATCGGCGCAAAACCACTTGACTAGTGAGCAATTACGCACTCTTTAAATGGTGGCTGCTTCTAAGCCAACATCCTAGCTGTCTATGTAATTTCACATCCTTACTCACTTACCCTGTATTTAGGGACCTTAGCTATCGATCTGGGTTATTTCCCTCTCGGCCACGAAGCTTATCCCCCGCAGCCTGACTCCTGCACAGCATGTAAACGGCATTTGGAGTTTGGTTGGATTTGGTAATCTGGTAAGACCCCTAGTCCATTCAGAGCTCTACCTCCGCTACACTACATGCAAGGCTATTCCTAAAAATATTTCGGGGAGAACCAGCTATCACCGGGTTTGATTGGCCTTTCACCCCTATCCACAGATCATCCCCCAGTTTTTCAACGCTGGTGAGTTCGGACCTCCATTCCGTGTTACCGAAACTTCATCCTGTCCATGGATAGATCACCCGGCTTCGGGTCTGCCGCAAGTTACTATTCGCTCTATTCAAACTCGCTTTCGCTGCGACTCCTCCGTTTTGGATTAATCTCGCAACCTACGAGCAACTCGCTGGCTCATTATGCAAAAGGCACGCCGTCATCCCGAATAAACGGGACTCCGACAGATTGTAAGCAATCGGTTTCAGGTTCTATTTCACTCTCCGTCAGGAGTACTTTTCACCTTTCCCTCGCGGTACTAGTTCACTATCGGTCATATAGGAGTATTTAGCCTTTCCGGGTGGTCCCGGTAGATTCCCACAAAATTCCTCGTGATCCGTGGTACTTGGGAACGACTTTCAACAAGTCTGCAGATTTTCTTCTACAGGACTATCACCTTCTGCGGTTAGCCCTTTCCAGAGCTATTCAAATAATGTGCAGATTTTTGACTTGTCGAGGGACCTGCCGATCTCTCCAAAATCGCCCCGCTACGCCTGTTTTACAACGCCGGCAGGCTTGAACATAAAACAGATTTGGGCTATTCCCCGTTCGCTCGCCGCTACTAGGAGAATCACGGTTGTTTTCTTTTCCAGGGGTTACTAAGATGTTTCAATTCTCCCCGTTCGCTCTATCCGGTCTATATATTCAACCGGAAGTTTCATGATATTACTCATGAAGGGTTGCCCCATTCGGAAATCTCCGGATCAAAGGTTGTTTGCACCTCACCGAAGCTTATCGCAGCTAGCCACGTCCTTCATCGCCTCTATATGCCTAGGCATCCACCAATTGCCCTTATTATCTTGACCAAAAGCCTTTTTATGAAGTAGACTTCATTAGTTATTTTTATTGAATCATTTCTCCCAATGTCAAAGAACAGAGTGGATATTACTATCCAAAATCTCGTGGAGCTAACCGGGTTTGAACCGGTAACCTCTGCCGTGCAAGGGCAGCGCTCTCCCAGTTGAGCTATAGCCCCTTTCGGAGCTTCCAAATTCACTTTTCAAACTGAGCCTGAGCCTTCAGGCGTGGGCCTAGGTAGACTCGAACTACCGACCTCACGCTTATCAGGCGTGCGCTCTAACCAGCTGAGCTATAAGCCCGGTATCGACAAGAGAAGTGCGAGACAGTTTCAACAAGTGTGTCGACCTATCCGCCTGATGGCGGATTCTCCTTAGAAAGGAGGTGATCCAGCCGCACCTTCCGGTACGGCTACCTTGTTACGACTTCGCCCCAGTCATCAGTCTCACCTTCGGCGCCTCCTCCCCTTGCGGGTTAGGCTAGCGACTTCGGGTGCTACCGACTTCCATGGCGTGACGGGCGGTGTGTACAAGGCCCGGGAACGTATTCACCGCGGCGTTCTGATCCGCGATTACTAGCGATTCCGGCTTCATGGAGTCGAGTTGCAGACTCCAATCCGAACTGAGACCGGTTTTAAGGGATTAGCTCCACCTTACGGTTTAGCAACCCGTTGTGCCGGCCATTGTAACACGTGTGTAGCCCTGGACGTAAGGGACATACTGACTTGACGTCATCCCCACCTTCCTCCGAGTTGTCCTCGGCAGTCCTCTTAGAGTGCCCAGCATAACCTGATGGCAACTAAGA
>JAQUKI010000056.1 GCA_028719225.1 Fidelibacterota bacterium
TTGTTTGACTTGAGCCCCAAAACCGTGCAAAGCAGGCTTGAACGGTTTCCATATATTTATGCCGCGGTTGTCAGCAAACAATTCCCAAACCGGCTGGAAATTTATGTCAAAGAACGCCTTCCTCTCTGCTATTTGAGCGGAAAAAACCTCATTTTACTGGACAAAGATGGAGTCGTCTTGCCGATTCCCAAGAACAAATTGAAAGGAAATCTTCCAATTCTCACTGGTTTTGCAGGTGATTCATTGTCTTGTTCATCCGGTTATCGCGTCTCCAACTCCGAACTCGTTCAGGTTGTACAATTACTCGATCAAACGCTTACCGGCGCGCCGGAACTTTTCTCCGAAATCTCTGAGATCAACCGAACAGAAAACGGCGAATTAGTCATATACTCTCTCAGTGGCGGAACACCTATCATGCTCGGTAAACGTAACATCGACCGGAAATTTATGATCCTCGCCCATTTTCAACAGACGTTGAAAAATTTACGCCGGTTCGGGGATTATCAGTATTTGGATCTCCGATGGGAAAAACAGATCATCGCCAAGGAACGATCATCGCAAGGATAAATCATGAAGTTGAAAAATCAACTAATCAGCGCAATTGACGTCGGTTCTTCAAAAATATGTACGCTTATCGCCGAAATCGATGAGGAACGGCAGGAACCGATCATTAAAGGATATTCGAAAGTCCCGTCGAAAGGAATAAAAAAAGGATTGGTATCCGACATCGAACTGGCGACGGAATCGATTCAGGATTCGGTGTCGCGTGCCGAAAAAATGGCCGAAACTTCGATTGACTCGTGTTGGGTCGGCCTGTCAGGCGACCATATTCAAAGCATGAACACCAAGGGAATGATGGCCATTTCGCGCGATTCACGTGGCGGATTGGGAGAAGCACGACAGATCGATGAAGAAGATGTCCAGAAATTAGTCGATCATACCAAGGCCGTTCCTCTGCCTGTCGATCGGCAATTATTACACGTCCTACCGCAGGATTTTATCGTCGATAATCAACACGAAATAAAAAATCCGGTTGCCCTCTCGGGACGACGTCTGGAAGCCAAAGTTCATCTAACAACCTACAATACGACAATTGCATCGAATCTGACACATTGCATCGAAAACGTCGGGCTCAGCATCGAAGCATTTGTACTTCAGTCGCTTGCAGCGTCGTTCAGCGCGCTCGATGAAAATGAGAAAGAAACCGGTACGGTGCTGATCGACATCGGCGCCAGCGTGCTGGATATCATTGTTTTCAATAACGATGGCGTGCATCATACTGGCGTCGTGAATCTCGGCGGAATGAACGTGACAAACGATATTGCCTATCTCCTCAGAATTCCTATCGATAAAGCCGAGAGTATCAAGCGCGAATTCGGACATGCAGTCGTCGGGTTAGCAGATAGAGATGCATTTTTTACAGTAGCCGGTTTAGCGGGGCGACCAGACCGTGAATTTCAGGTTTGTACACTGGCTGAATATATCGAACCGAGAATGGATGAGATCATCCGCACGGCTTTTCTTGAAGCGAAAAAAGCCGACTTTTCGATTTCCAATACGCTGTCCGTTGTTTTAACTGGAGGCGGAGCCTTACTTCGGGAAACAAAAGAACTGGCAGAATCGATTTTTAACTCGCCGGCACGTATCGGTTACCCGAGAGGATTTCAGGGATTTACACAGGAATTGAACGATCCGACATTTACATGTGCGGTCGGAATTTTAAAATATGCCATCAACGACATGAACAACAACGCGGCTTTTCGGAGAACATCGAAAAATCCGTTGTCCAAAGCATGGGGATGGGTCAGACATCTGAGTGAAAATGTTATGTAATCAATTATTATTGGGAGGTTTTTATGCTGTTTGAGTTTGCAGATTTTCCGGATCAGAAAGCAAAATTAAAAGTAATTGGCATCGGCGGCGGCGGCGGCAATGCTCTTAATCGCATGATAGAATCGGGATTGACGGGCGTTGATTTCATCGCTATCAACACGGATATTCAGGATTTAGAGAATAATCTCGCCCCGATCAAGATTCAAATTGGAAAAGAATTGACACGCGGACTCGGCACCGGCGCTTGTCCAGAAATCGGTCGAAAAGCAATCGAAGCGGATCGCCTGCCGATTACAAACGCAATTCGTGGCGCCGATATGGTTTTTATCACCGCGGGAATGGGCGGCGGAACAGGAACCGGCGCCTCGCCGATCGTTGCACAAATCGCACGTGAAATTGGATGTCTGACCGTCGGAATCGTAACCAAACCGTTCTTGTTCGAAGGCACCAAACGGATGCGAAACGCCGAGGATGGTATTAAAACGATGAAAGAAAGCGTGGATACGCTGATTGTCATACCCAATAACCGGCTCGTCGATATTGTCGAAAGAAAAACGCAACTCGAAGAGGCGTTTAAAACCGCAGACAGCATTCTTCTTCAGGCGACCAAGGGAATCTCCGATGTTATCAATAAACACGGCGTCATCAATCTGGATTTCGCCGATATTAAGACCGTCATGAAAGACATGGGCGATGCGATCATGGGAACCGGCATGGCATCAGGTGACGAACGCGCAATTCTCGCCGCTCAGCAAGCGATCTCCTGCCCGTTCCTTGACGATATGACAATCAAGGGCGCAACCGGTCTTTTAATTAATGTAACTTCCGGCAAGACTCTCTCGCTGACCGAATTTAACGAAGCCTGCCAGATCATTACCGAGGAAGTTGGACAGGATGCCAACATCATCGTTGGCGCCATCATCGACGAGAATTTAGCAGATGAAATCATTATTACAGTGATCGCGACCGGTTTTGCTAAAGAAAAGGGACAGAAACCAACTCAGCCGATCCAGTTCACGATTCCGGAAAAACCTTTGACGCTCATCGAAGGACCGCGTGAATGGAAAACGAACGAAAATTCGGAATTAGAGGAAGCGCTCGATTCCGTCACTCAGGAAACGTTATTCGATGCAAAGGAACCGGCTAAAACAGAAGAAAAAAGTCCGCGACGGGACATACCGACATTCATTCGAAAACGTATGGAAAACCAGAAAAAGAGCGAAATCGCCTAACCGGCAAACTCATCCCATATAAACGAAGAGCCTCTCAAACGAGAGGCTCTTTTATTAAATCCGTGACAGTAAAAAAGTACTAAGCTTTTTGAAAATCGCCTTTTTTAATACAGGACGTGCAGACTTTAACAGACTTTACAGTTCCGTTATCAACGATCTTTATGTTCTGTAAATTCGGATCCCAGCGCCGTCTGGTTTTATTATGAGCGTGACTAACATTGTTGCCGTACATCGGCTTTTTACCACAAATTTCACATACTTTCGACATTTCTCTCTCCTATGAAAAAACCGGGTCAAATTTCAACATATTTCACCTGAATGTCAAACACTTTTCATGAATTCTATAACCACCACCACGTTTTATTAAACTAATGCGAGAGAAAACCTGTCTGCGTCCAGAAACTTCGGGATAACATCCGCTGTGCGTCCTGTTTGACCGTTATCACCTCTTCGGACATAATTTTCGGCTCAGCTTCAATGATAAATTGCAGTTCGCTGACGGCTTTGGTTACAAATCCGGCTCTGTGATACAATTGTGCCAGCAGAAGATGCGGAGACAGAACTTGCGGGAACATGTACGTCACGGTCTTGAGGCGCTCTTCGGCTTTGGCGTAATCACCCGAATCCTGATAAGCCTTACTGAGCGCAATGTATATGTTTTTATCGTTGAAACCTGTCAGAGATTCTTCAAGAAGAGTGATGGCGAGTCTTGTCTGACCGATATAGGCATAAGCCGCTCCCAGATGAAATCGAAGTTCATCGTTTTCCGGAAGAATTTTCAACGCCTTTTCGTATTCACGGATTCCGGACTCCCATTCATAACGGTAAACAGCGTTTTGACCCTTTTTCCAGTGAACGAATCCCGTTCCGACTTTTGCGACAATAAAAAGATTTATGAACAATAACACGACGCCCATGATTTTTAAAATTTCCCCGGGTCGAACAATTGTCCGGTTCAACAGTTTTATCTCATTTTTCTTTGAAAGCGCCGAAATCATCGATAGGCAGAAATAAAAAAGGATGGAAATCGGCAGAGTATGAAGTACCGAATCGACGGTTGAATGAATAACGATAACGAGAAAAGACACCGTCAAAACACGAATTTGAACGTTCATATCGGTTTTATCAACCCGGATTTGTTTGGTATGCCGGTACCGGAAATAAAGAAAAATCAGGAGACCAAAAAGTAAAAGTCCGATCAATCCGGTTTCGGCAGTGATATTTACAAACTCACTATGCGCATCTTTGATGGCACAGGCTTTGTCATAGTATAGAGCATTGACCGGATTATCGAAAAACTTTTGCTGATAATTCAGATATTGATAGCCGTAGTTACCATAGCCGACGCCCAAAAACGGATAGTCGGCAATCATCGGAAGACTGACTTTCCAGATGAAAATCCGTCCCAGCGCCGAATCGGGATTCAGGAAGAATATGCCGACAATGAACAGTAAAATCGCCAAAATGACCGCGATAACAATTCCTATTTTTACCGACCGACCGGAGACTCTCTTTTTGATGAACCTCGCGGACGATGGGTAAATGAGAAAAATCAATCCGCCGATCAAAGCCGCCCATGCTCCGCGACTCAACGTCAAAACAAGCGCGATTAACGTTATACCAATCCCGAGTCCGTATAGAATCTTCAAGGTTTTCGTCTTTTGGATTCCGAATAAATAAAGAAGAACCGGCGTCAGCGCCGCTAAAAAACAACCCATCGAATTGGCGCTACCGAAAGTACCGACGACTTTGGACTCATACGACGAATATCCGCCGGGATGAAACAAATCTAATCCACAATATTGCATCAATCCATAAATCGCCTCCATCGAACAAACGATAGCCAGAACGACAAAGACTTGTTTTAGAAATCGGGCAATTTCCGCTTCGGTTCTGTCGGAAATCATGATCTGAACTAAAAAATAAAACAGCGTCAGGCTCGCAAGGATATCCGCATTTTCAAATAAATTCGCATACCGGTCGAGGAGAAATTTCAACGGAACCATCCAGAGTAATCTAACTAAAATGACGCCGTCTAACAGATTGAACCGGAAGGTAAGCCGGTTCCTGAACAGAACAATCGCCAGTCCGGAAAAGACCGCTAACTGAAAGAATAAATACTTCGGCGTATGGAAATTGTACGTCATTTGGTTGCAGAATAACAGCGGCGTAATGCCGAGGATCGCAAACAGAACGATGTTCTCGGCTTTTTGGTATTTTGTCATCGTAAAAACCAAACCTCCCAAAGGTTGAATTCCTTCGGGAGGTTTATGAATGTAATGGCTATCTCATCAGCGCCATTTTCTTCGTCTCGCTGAATCCCGCCGAGGTTTTCAGAGTATAGAGATATATCCCGCTGGAGACTGTCTGCCCGGACTTATCCTTACCATCCCAAATAACTTGGCGAAATCCGGCCGGTTGATTCTCATCTAACAGCCTGACGATTTCCCGACCCATGATGTCGTAGATCATCAGCGTCACGTGAGACTCTTCCGGCAGGTCGAAGGCGATGGTCGTTCGCGGATTGAACGGATTGGGATAGTTGTTTCTCAGCGCAAATTTCTCCGGTAAGATTTGTTTGACTGCTTCCGGCTGACGCGTGCGTTTCGCAAGGCTCCAATCCACTTTCTCACCCATCTCTTCGCACGCTTGAAAAGTCAATTCATCATCTTGATATTTTTGTTTCATTATTTCAACATAACTTTTGGCGCTCTCGACATCATTCAAATCAATTCGAGTCGCCAACGCCTGACAAAATAACGCCAGTTTCTCATGTTCTGAATCGGTGTATTTCTGTCGTATCTCATCGTATATCTTACCCGCATTTACTAAATCCTTGTTGTAAAGATAATCGCCGGCTAACAGTTCGTATGCCATCGGCTTGAGATTTTCATTCATCTCAGAATTATTTATTATCTCGCTTAGATAAACATCCAGTCCCGGCTTGCCCAATTCATGATAAAGGTGATAGACCTTGACCAGAGCGTGTTTGGCTTCCTTGGTTTGGGAGAACTTTTTGACTAATATCTTGTAAATATCGATCGCGTCTGCCAGTTTATTATTAATAAACAAGTCATGTCCCCAGAGCCATAAATCGGATAGACGATTGGGATTTGGTTTCTTCGGATCAAATCCGGCCGCTTCATAGTCTCTGTTCTTATCGGATAAAGTACTTTGCACGGTTACTATTTTCCCAAGCGTCGATCCGCCGCCCGGATCAGTAGTCAGATAAGGTGTGTAATATATCCAGGACAGATAGTTATAGAATTTATTCGCGGGAGGAACGCCTGCGCCCCACCAGTTCCAGTGGGCGTAAGCGACGCAATTATCATATGCATAAAGATTATAGCCGGAATTATTGGCAATGCTGTTGTAACCACCTATTCGCTCATTATAGGCATCAGTACTACCCATAAACGGATCTGTGTAGTAGTAGTTATATACTCCATACACATCGTTATCTGTAACGACATTGAATCCTTTATCCGAACCGGATGTCGGCCCAAATTTGGGATAGCAGTAATATTTGAAAGCCGTTCCAATTAAACCGTTATCCTTGAAACTATTATTATAAAACACTGGTTGGGAGAGCGTCCAAAATTCCACCCCGCTTGTTCCGTTATTGCTGATTTTATTATCATACACATACGGGCTGGAGTTCGTGCCATAAATCCCAGTAGAGTTATTGGTGATGGAATTGGTCTTGATATCCGGCGATGAGAAATACGTATAAATCCCGTAATTGTTGTTCGTCAGTGTATTATTCTCGATCTTCGGATTGGCGCGGTCGCAATAGATGCCGTATTGAGCGTACTGGATATCGCAGTATTTCAGAATACAATTCGCGTCATTGCTGGTATCTTCAAACCGTATGCCGTACCAGTCACCGGTTGATGGCGTTGCGTCGCTGGAGGTAAAAGTAATATGATTAGACGAAGTGCCCTGGGCTATTAATGTGCCGTTAACGGTAATTTTCTTACCTGAGGCAAATTTCAACTGGGCGCCGGGATTGACAGTAAAAGTAACACCTTCTTTGACAGTAACATTGGCATCTATCGTTAAAATGATACCACTATTGACAGTCAAATCACCATAGACATAAACATCTTTATCCCAAGTCGTGTTTGACGAAATGGTTCCAGCCCAAGCATTAGTATAAAAATCAGCAGTCATTGTGCTGGCACTGTTACTGATATTAAATACAGCAAAACGAGAAGGAACATTGTATGGCAAGTTACTTGAAGGTGATGTTTGATCACTTAATTCATGAATATTTGATAATCCACCAAAAAAATCATAGACATCACCAGTATTCCAGTCATTAGGAGCTTTTATTTCTAAATGATGGGAACCATCGGCTTCATGTATTTTAATCGGTAATCCATTTGGCCATGTAACACCGCTATAGAAGTAACCCTTTTGATATACTAATAATCCTCCTCCCTCTCTGGAATTGAAATCTTGATAAGAAAAGTCAAAACCGATAGGTTGTCGGTTTTCAATATAAAATACATTTTGGGCAGACGAAGGGTGAGTGTATTTTAGTGCAAAAGGATTCGTCTCTGCGTTTGGGATTGAAACATTTATCAAATATCCAGAAATTTCAGTTGGAGTAATCCATCCTAAATTTATTTTCTCATAACAAGACAGGTGGGGTGGTCTTTCATAGGCGCCGTAATTACCTCCCGTCCAATAGCTCATAAATAAACCCATAAGAGAAAAATCTCCAAATCCATCAGCTGCTACTGTACGCATATCATATAAACCGAACATCATATGTCCGGATTCGTGACAGCCATGATATACGCCGGCAATTCGGCCATCATCTCCATAACTGCCATCGCGTTCATCTGTCAAACAGTCATTTCCAGGACGATCAGAGGTCGGCCAAAGGCCCTCATACCCAGTTGTGTTATCCCTATTTCCTGCAAATACGATAATATATTTTTGATACTCTGAGAGAGAATTTATCCATCCTTTTGTAATAGCGGCTTGAGTTGCATATGTATATAAGGGACCTCGTGCCCCCCCCCTGCTTAGTGCGCGATAATAGTCTTTATTATTCGGTGCTGTAATCCAATCCATTAAAGTATCACCATTATGGATTTTAAAGTGATTGATTATTTTACTACCTGCTGAATATTTAAACTGGCCATAGGATACTTCATCCCAATAATCTCGATAACTTCCGAAGATCGCTCTTTTTTCGGGAGATCTTGGTGTGCTTTCGTCATCATAGGGATCTGCGGTCACATATTCATGATCGGAAAAGGTCATCAGCCAGTAATCTCTATACTTATACCAGGTAGTGTCTCCAGGACCTATAATTTCCTTTATACCTCCATATGCCGCTCGGTTATTTTGCCAGTCGGCGAATTGGATATAGATAATCCCCACCTTATAACTATCGGCTGTCGCCGCTTTTAATCCGGGGAATCCATCGCCTTCACAGGGATATAGCGGCTCAAAATCAGGTTCATTAATAATCTGTGCATTAATAATTTGGCACCAGCATAACAACAAAAATGACAGAATAATCCTCTTTTTCATAATAGCCTCCTTACTTGATTAATGCTATCTTTTTTGAGATTGTTTGAGATGGCGAAGACATGCGCAAAATATACAAACCATTGCCAACCGGTAACCCGAATGTATTGGTTCCATTCCATCGGATTTGGTAATCACCGGGAGAGCAGTCGCCGTTGAATAGTTTAGTGACTTCTTCTCCCTTGATGTCATAGACTTTAATATTGATGTTTGTTTTTTTATGAATAGTATATTTTATGATTAAGGTACTGTTAAAAGGATTCGGATAGAGCGAATCTATCCGGAATTGATCTATAACTTGTACCGGCGGATTTATATTTTTTATCGCTGATACAGGCCCTAATTTTCCTTCGGAATCGACATGTTGAGCAAAGATGTCGATATTACCGGTCACTTCACTGAGTTCATCCCAGATCAGAATGCCGCCGCCTCTCAGATCGGAAACGAATTGCCAGTAGCCCCAGCCGGATGAAATCAAATCAACCCTTTGAAACATAACTGCGCCAACCTCGCCCCACGAGAAATTGCCATTGGCATCGATTCTCTGCACACACCCCTTTTCCAGCGAGTCGTGCAGAACATAGGGTCCAAGTATCCCACTCCTACAATCAGATATTTTTAATGAACCGAGACGTTGAATTCCCTTATTAGGCCATAAGAATGTTCCAAGGCTATCTATTCTCTGGGCAATCTTTTTTTCACTATATTCTTCAATCCATCCTATAATAATTCCTGAAGACATATCGGAAATAGCATCTAGACTCCAGTCTAAAGCCGGTTCATCAAGATATAGTCTTTTTGTGTTCCAGAGTTTATCGCCACGCCGATTTATGCGTTGCAATCCAATATACTTTGGTCTTAAGCTGGGAAAGCGAAGTCCGGCATAGATAAAACCACCATGACCGTCTTTAACTACATTACCACATGTAGCTGCTGAATCGACAAGAATCTCCTGATCCCATAAAGGTTGTCCATAATAGGAGTATCTTTGACCAAAAATGCATTCACGGAATACATAAACCCCCGAGGAATCATCGGAAAGAATCCGCGGATCTTCAAGATCGCCAATTAGCATACCGTCCGGTTCAAATAAGACTACACCAGATGAATCAACATGTTGTAAATAGATTTTACCTAGATCATATATACTTTCTGCTGTACGACGGTCAACCCAAATAATAAATACTCCGCCATGGCCATCTTCTGCCAGGGCTTCCTGATAGGTAGGCTTTTCTTCCATGTTCAGAAAAGAACGCACCAGAACACCATCATTCTGCCATAAACAAACACCATTGCTATCAATTCGCTGGACATAAAGGGAATTGGTCGTGAGATTAAAGGTCGCCGAACCTGTATATTCGCGGTAATCCATCCAGACTACGAAAGAACCACCTTTCCCATCACTGAGAACTGCCTCGGCAAATTGGGGATTGGGGGCAGTACACACTGGCACACCGGCCGAGTCCCAGCGTAAATACCCATCCCAACCGATGCGTTGGGCGTAGAGTTCCTGACCGCGTTCGTGAAAAAATATGATAGCGCCACCTTTACCATCGGATACAGCCAAAGGCATGACCTGTCCGCCATAGGTATTGACAATCGTTGTATTGACGGATGGATCATTCGACCATTGAGCATTTAATATTTGGGTAACGATAATAAATATCAGCAGAATTCTTAACTTTTTGAGGACAGTATTTATACATTTACTAATTTCAAATGGCTTTGAATCCGCATCCGAGTCATGTCTGAATTTCCGACCAACCCTAAAAACCATCATCCGCTTTCTTAAACCTTTATCCATCGTAGATATTTCCTCTGGCGAACTTGTATGCTTGTTAAAAATATTCCTTCTTCAATTCTTTTTTTATCGTAGTCATTTCCTTTGCTACTAATTTCAATATATAGCAAGATCGATAGATTGTCAATAGACCTTTAAAAATATCGTTCAGATTCACCTCATCAGCGCCATTTTCTTCGTCTCGCTGAATCTCGCCGAGGTTTTCAGAGTATAGAGATATATCCCGCTGGAGACAGTCTGTCCGGATTTATCCTTACCATCCCAAATAACTTGGCGAAATCCCGCAGGCTGATTCTCATTTAACAGCCTGACGATTTCACGACCCATGATATCATAGATCGTCAGCGTTACGTGAGACTCTTCCGGCAGGTCGAAGGCGATGGTCGTTCGCGGATTGAACGGATTGGGATAGTTGTTTCTCAGCGCAAATTTCTCCGGTAAGATTTGTTTGACTGCTTCCGGCTGACGCGTGCGTTTCGCAAGGCTCCAATCCACTTTCTCACCCATCTCTTCGCACGCTTGAAAAGTCAATTCATCATCTTGATATTTTTGTTTCATTATTTCAACATAACTTTTGGCGCTCTCGACATCATTCAAATCAATTCGAGTCGCCAACGCCTGACAAAATAACGCCAGTTTCTCATGTTCTGAATCGGTGTATTTCTGTCGTATCTCATCGTATATCTTACCCGCATTTACTAAATCCTTGTTGTAAAGATAATCGCCGGCTAACAGTTCGTATGCCATCGGCTTGAGATTTTCATTCATCTCAGAATTATTTATTATCTCGCTTAGATAAACATCCAGTCCCGGCTTGCCCAATTCATGATAAAGGTGATAGACCTTGACCAGAGCGTGTTTGGCTTCCTTGGTTTGGGAGAACTTTTTGACTAATATCTTGTAAATATCGATCGCGTCTGCCAGTTTATTATTAATAAACAAGTCATGTCCCCAGAGCCATAAATCGGATAGACGATTGGGATTTGGTTTCTTCGGATCAAATCCGGCCGCTTCATAGTCTCTGTTCTTATCGGATAAAGTACTTTGCACGGTTACTATTTTCCCAAGCGTCGATCCGCCGCCCGGATCAGTAGTCAGATAAGGTGTGTAATATATCCAGGACAGATAGTTATAGAATTTATTCGCGGGAGGAACGCCTGCGCCCCACCAGTTCCAGTGGGCGTAAGCGACGCAATTATCATATGCATAAAGATTATAGCCGGAATTATTGGCAATGCTGTTGTAACCACCTATTCGCTCATTATAGGCATCAGTACTACCCATAAACGGATCTGTGTAGTAGTAGTTATATACTCCATACACATCGTTATCTGTAACGACATTGAATCCTTTATCCGAACCGGATGTCGGCCCAAATTTGGGATAGCAGTAATATTTGAAAGCCGTTCCAATTAAACCGTTATCCTTGAAACTATTATTATAAAACACTGGTTGGGAGAGCGTCCAAAATTCCACCCCGCTTGTTCCGTTATTGCTGATTTTATTATCATACACATACGGGCTGGAGTTCGTGCCATAAATCCCAGTAGAGTTATTGGTGATGGAATTGGTCTTGATATCCGGCGATGAGAAATACGTATAAATCCCGTAATTGTTGTTCGTCAGTGTATTATTCTCGATCTTCGGATTGGCGCGGTCGCAATAGATGCCGTATTGAGCGTACTGGATATCGCAGTATTTCAGAATACAATTCGCGTCATTGCTGGTATCTTCAAACCGTATGCCGTACCAGTCACCGGTTGATGGCGTTGCGTCGCTGGAGGTAAAAGTAATATGATTAGACGAAGTGCCCTGGGCTATTAATGTGCCGTTAACGGTAATTTTCTTACCTGAGGCAAATTTCAACTGGGCGCCGGGATTGACAGTAAAAGTAACACCTTCTTTGACAGTAACATTGGCATCTATCGTTAAAATGATACCACTATTGACAGTCAAATCACCATAGACATAAACATCTTTATCCCAAGTCGTGTTTGACGAAATGGTTCCAGCAATACTTAATGGGTAATATTCGACAATCATGTTTCCATCAAGATTTTTACTTTTAACAATGATAGCAATATTATTTGAAGGTGGATTTGATCCTTTGCAGAATATTTCTTTATATTCGATATCAAATAAATCTTCATCATCACCAAGAACATCTTCATGATCTTTACTTCCTACTGTTGTACTTATATTTCTTAGATCCATTTCATCTAATCCTGAGGATGGATTTTCAGTAGTCTTTTGAAAAGGGTAAGTATATAAATATCCATCTTTCAACCAATTCCACTTCCCATCCGCACATTCGACATTTACAACAAAACTACTTGGATATGGAGTAACTTTAGTAATTAATAAACCATCACCAGGTACAAACAGATTACCAGCACCATCTTGCCATTCGGACTCGTAGAAATTTTGTTTTGTTCGGTTTTCAATATAGTAATATGATGAAGTCCCTGAAATCGGCACTTTATAAGTTCCCCCCGAGCTGAAAGCATCATTCAAGTTTATTGTTTGAGAATAGGTACTATTCAAAATGGGAATATTAATCCATCCTAACCTTTCTCTTTCAAACGAACTCATACATGACGTGCCTTTGCCAGCCATAATACGCCACTCACCTCTTTTTGCAAAATGAACAAATCCATAGAG
>JAQUKI010000057.1 GCA_028719225.1 Fidelibacterota bacterium
AGCGATAAGCGTTGCATTCGAGCAGAAATTGATCAGGTTTTGCTTGATAATCTGCCGGCGGAAACCTTTTCCCTCTTGGATTTTTCCTTGAATCGACGCAACAGAGTCCGTCAAATAAACTGCCATTCGACATAGTTCCATACGATCACGAATTCCATTTTTATATCTGAAAGGATAAAAACCGCAAACACCGGAATATCCGCATTGTCTTGCAGAATCGACGATCATGTAGTTGACTTTACCAAATGGTGAAGCAAAATATCGAACTTTGCACGAAAATTCTTTCTCAAGAATTTCTTTAGAGCATGACAATTCCTTTCGGATTTCATTGGTTTTCAAACCGGCTAAACTACGATGGGTCTTTCCGTGTGAACCGATCTCCCACCCTTGTTTATACAATTCGCTAATTTCGACAGCATTCAGGTGCGGAAAATGAATCCATCCCAAATGTGAATCCCAGTCATTCGATTTTCCAATATAATCTGTGATGATAAAAATGGTCGCCTTCATCTTGAATTCTTGCATAATCGGGAAAGCGAATTTGTAAATATCCTCATAACCGTCGTCAAACGTGATAGCGATTGCCATCGGATCGTCGGCATAACATCTTTCCAAATCTGAAAGTGTAACGAGTTTGAAACCTTGCTGAATTAGAAATTGAATTTGCTTACGAAATTTATCGGGAGGAATGCAGGTGATACCAATCTCTCTCTTCTCATCAACCTTGTGATAGACCAATATACGATTGTGAAAGATCCGTTTGTCTGAGATGTCGCCGCTCCTTCGGTTTATTTCGGGTCGAAGTTATGTTTTTGGTAAAAACGTGAGGTAAATTCAGCGATCAATTTATAAGATTTGACCAGCGTTTCTTCATCCGGCAGAAAGACAATCCGAAAGTGGTGTGTGTTCGGTTTCTGACCGAATCCGCTTCCATAAACGACTAATACACCGGTTTCTTCAAGCAATTCCAAGACATAAGCCTCGTCACTGATCCCATCCGGTAACTGAACTTTCGGAAAGGCATAAAAGGCGCCTTCAGGTTTGACGCACGAAATTCCCGGGATCGCATTCAACATTTCATAAGTAATATCTCGGCGTTTTTGGATTTTCGCCATTACGCTGACGAGATGCGGATCCCCGCTTTCGAGCGCCGGTGCGATCATGTACTGCTGCGGGTGTGGTGCGCAAAGCCTCGCACGAAGCAGACGATTAATCGCCTCGCGGTAATCGACCATGACTTTCACAGGATCATGAAAAATCGCCCAGCCGACACGCCAGCCCGGCATGATGTAATTCTTGCTCAAGCCGCCGAACGTAATAACCGGAACGTCATCGGAAAGAGATGCGATCGATATATGTTTCTGATTATCGAACAATAGTTTATCATAAATTTCATCGGCGAAGACAACCAGATTATGTTCTCGCGCGAAATTGACGATGTTCAGCAGACTGTCGAGACTATAATTTGCGCCGGTCGGATTATTCGGATTGATCACGACAATCGCTTTTGTGCGTGAATCGACGCAACGTTCAAGTTCGTCTAAGTCGATCTGCCAGCCTGTTTCTTCATTTAGTAAATAAGGGTTGAGTTCACCGTGATAAACTGGTATCTGACTACTGTAAAGCGGATAACCGGGTGACGGTGTCATGATATTATCACCGGGATTGACCAGCGCGGCGATCGCGAGCGTTATCGCTTCAGAAGCGCCGTTAGAAATGAATACATCGTTGCCGGTGACATTTTTTAATCCTTTTTTTGCCACTGCATGACGTGCGACAGCTTCACGTGCTTCGGAAATTCCCATGGAATCACAGTAAGTCGAAACATTTAACCGGAAGCCTGCGTTCGATTGAAGAATTTTATCGACGACAATTTTCCTTAACGCTTCAGGAGTTTCAAAATCATACACGGGCGGATCGCCGATATTCAAATATAGGATTTTCTTTCCCTGTGCTTCGAGTTTCTTTGCTTTAACAACAATATCCCGGATAGCATATTTCACTTTTTCGGTACGCTCAGCGGGAATGATTTTCGACAACATGAAAACCTCCAATAACTTTACTGACCGGATTGATTTTTAACATATCGTTTAAATCCGTTTCTCGGGACGACGATCGTCTCGATGAAATCAGAATTATCATTATAAATATATGCCGCTAATTCTTGCAGATCGCGGGCGTTGATCCCTTCAATGATTTCGAGAATTTCATCGACACCGATGGCGCGTTTTTCATGAATCTCCATCCGCGCGATGTGACTCATTCTGGATTGCATGCCCTCAAGACCGAGAACGGTTCCGCTTTTCGACTGCTGTTTGATTTTTTTCAACTCGTCATCGGAAACCGGTTTGGCCGCCGCTTTTTCCAATTCCTGATAGATCAATGATCGAACCTTATCCAATTTTTTTGTATCGGCGCCGGCATAAATTCCAAACGCGCCTTCTGATAAAAACAAATCCGAAAACGAGTAGATTTCATATACAAATCCGTACTTCTCACGGATATTGTGAAACAGGCGCGATGTCATGCCGCCGCTGAGAAGAACGTTGAGTAAACCGAGTGCATAACGACGCGGATCGGTCTGGGAAAAAATCCGTTTCCCCAACACCAAATGCGCTTGACTGATCGGTTTAGCGTATATCTTTTGCCGCTCGCGTGTCGGAAATACGTCTGGAATTGCAGGCCTTCCGTTTCCCGCGGGCAACGAGCTTACATACTGTTTAACCAATTCAACCAACGCCTGATGTTCGATCCGTCCGGAAGCGGCAACGACCAAATTATCGCCAGTGTAATTCGTTCGGATAAAATCGGTTAAATGTTTTTCGCTGAAAGAACGAATATTGTCGATCGTTCCCTGTATCGGTCTTCCGAACGGATGCTCGGGAAAAAGTTGCTCGGAAAAATAATCGTGAATGATGTCGCCCGGAGTATCTTCGATCTCTTTGATCTCTTCGATGATGACGTTTTTTTCTTTCGCTAATTCATCCGGATCGAAAACTGGATTCAGGATGAGATCGGAAAGAACATCGACGCCGCGGCCGATGGTTTCGCTCATCATCCGGACATAAAAACAGGTCGAACTTTTACTCGTGTAGGCATTGATATTTCCGCCGATGGATTCGATCTCGTTCCCGATCTGATAAGCCGTCCGGTTTTTCGTACCTTTGAACGCCATGTGTTCCAGAAGGTGCGCCAAACCGTTCGTCTCTTTCGTTTCGTTCTGAGAACCGGCGAGAACATAAAAACCAAGCGCAACCGAATAGACGGTATCGACGTACTCGGAAATCACGCGGATTCCGTTTGGCAATACCGTCTTCTGATGCAAACCGGTCGTCACGGATCAGAACCGTTTTTTCGGTCCGAACGATCCGCGGCTACGTGGCCCGCGACTATCTCTGTCGCGCCCGGAATGTTCGTGATCCGATTTTTGTTCCTCGGTATAACCTTCCGGTTTGGGAAGGAGTTCTTTCATCGATAATTCAAACCGTCCCGGCGATGAGATTTTCTTCAACAGAATATCGACTTTATCGCCGACTTTCATGACGGTGTTGATGTCCGCCGTGCGTTTCCAGGCAACTTCTGAAATATGAAGAAGACCCTCTTTTCCCGGCAGGATTTCGACGAATGCGCCATAACTTTCCAAACGCTTCACGGTGCAATTCCGGTAAATCGCGCCTTCTTCTGGTTTGGCAATCATGCCTTCGATCAATCTTTTAGCGTTTTCACCGGCTGGACCATCGGGCGCCGAAATGAAAATCATACCGTCGTCAGAAATCTCAACTTTCGCACCGCTTTGGGCTTGAACGGCTTTGATATTTTTGCCACCGGGGCCGATGATCTCGCCGATCAATTCAATATCGACTTTCATCGTGATCATCTTCGGGGCATAGGGTGAAATTTCAGGTCTTGGCTTGCTGATCGTCTTTTCCATCGTGTCGATGATTGAGAATCTGCCTTCCTTCGCCTGCTCAAGCGCTGAGCGCATGATACCTGTTGAAATGCCCTGTACTTTTAAATCCATCTGGATCGCTGTGATGCCGGTTTTGCTGCCGGTAACTTTAAAATCCATATCGCCGTAGTGGTCTTCCGCTCCCATAATATCTGTCAGAACGATGAACTGATCTTTTTCCTTGATCAATCCCATCGCGATACCTGCGACGGTGCAATGAACGGGAATTCCGGCATCCATCATCGCGAGTGAACCCGCACAAACGGTCGCCATCGATGAAGATCCGTTCGATTCCAGAATGTCCGAAACGATTCTAACTGTATATGGAAATTCCTCTTCACCGGGAATCTGTGTTTTTAAGGCACGTTCGGCGAGATTTCCGTGACCGATTTCCCGTCTGCCGGTTCCGCGTAACGGACGCACTTCGCCGACGCTGTATGGCGGGAAATTGTAGTGCAACATAAACTTTTTCGTGAATTCCTCGCGCTCGATTGCGTCGATGATTTGCTCGTCAAGTTTCGTACCGAGCGTTACCGAACCGAGACTCTGCGTCTCACCACGTGTAAACAGCGCTGAGCCGTGAGCGCGTGGTAAAATGCTGATTTCGCAGGTGATTGGACGAATCTCTTTCAATCCTCTGCCGTCCAACCGAACGCCGGTTTCGACAATCTGTTTCCGCATGTCGTTTTTTAGAATTTCATCAACGATCTTATCGACCGCGCTTCCCATTTCTGGAAATTGCTCTTCGAGTTCTTCCTTGAGATTTTTTTGAAAGACTGCGATTGCATTGCTACGAATTTTCTTTTTCTGTTTGCCTTTTTCACGCCATTCAGAAAGCATTGGCAACGTTTTCGCCTCGATTGCTTCGACAAATCCTTCGGGCATAACCGGAGCCTTAAACGCGACTTTTACCGGTTTGACCTCGGCGATGAGTTCCTTCTGCAATTGAATGATCTGAATGATCGCCTGATGTCCGAATTCGATGGCGCCGACAAGCACATCTTCGGAAATTTCTTTCGCTTCGCCTTCTACCATCACGACGGATTCTTCGCTTCCGGCGATGATGATTTCCAACTCGCTTTTTTCCATCTGAGGAATCGTCGGATTCAGAATATATTCTCCGTCGATCCGGCCGACGCGAACGCCAGCAATCGGTCCCAGAAAAGGAATTTCCGAAATACTGAGCGCTGCAGATGCGCCGATAATTCCGAGAATGTCACCCGGATTCTCCTGATCGCTCGATATCACGCTGGCAATTACCTGTGTGTCGGAGAAGAATCCGTCGGCAAAAAGCGGACGTATCGGGCGGTCGATCAGACGCGCGCCTAATATTTCTCGCTCGGATGGACGTCCTTCACGTTTAAAAAAGCCGCCCGGGATTTTTCCAGCGGCATAAGCGCGTTCCTGATATTCGCACTGGAGCGGGAAAAAATCCTGCTTGGGTGCTGATAACAGGTTCGATGTCGCTGTCACTAAAACGAGTGTGTCCGCATAACGGACGATTACGGAACCGGAGGCCTGTTTGGCCATTTTTCCGGTTTCAATACTTAATTCACGACCTCCAAGGGTCATTGATTTTCGAATCAATTATATATCTCCTGTGTTCTACTTACTTACGTATGTTAAGATCTGCGATCAGCGTCCGGTAAGTATCCATGTCTTTCTTTTTAAGATAACTTAACAGATGTTTCCGGCGGCTGACGAGTTTCATCAGTCCGCGGCGGGACGCGTGATCTTTTGGGTTGTTTAAAAAATGTTCGGTTAGTTCCTTAATTCTCTGTGTCAGAATTGCGATCTGAGATTGAGCCGATCCGGTGTTTTTCGGATCATGGCCATATTTCTCAACTAACTCTTGCTTGATATCTTTCGTTAATACCATTCAGTTTATCCTCCATTTCATTCTTGATTCTTATACACAGTACTTTGTCAATAATCATCTGCTTTTTCAATTCATCGGCAGATTCAAATTTAATTTCGTCTCTCAATTTTCTCAATAATTCAACTTCGATTTCTGCGCCGTACAAATCCGTCGAAGGCGGATCGAACAGGTTTACCTCGATTGCAAACTCCTGTTCATCAAACGTTTTCCGTGTTCCGAGGTTACTCATACCGTAAGATACGGAATTTTTTACATGAACTCTCGAAAAATATACACCGAAGGCGGGAATCAGCTTCTGCGGATCGTCGGGAAGAACGTTTGCAGTCGGGAAACCGAGCGCGTGTCCGCGTCCAAAACCCTTAACCACTTTTCCAGTCAACGAATACGGCCTGCCGAGCAATCTCCACGCGGCTTCCGCCTGTCCTTCCGCCAGTAACTTACGGATCGCTGAGGATCGCACACGTTCGCCTTCCATCGAAAACATCGAAACGATCTCGACATCAAAACCACCGGTTTTGCTTTTTTCCTGAAGAATCGTCGCGTTGCCTGCCCGGTCTTTTCCGAATCGATAATCATATCCGACAACGACTTTTCGGACTTTCAATCGCTCTTTCAAGATTTTCAGGATGAATTCTTCCGGTGACATTTTCAGGAATTCCGGATCGGTCTGGATGAACAAAACCGCATCCAACTCTGTCTGTCCCAGCAATTTGATTTTTTCCGGAAGTGATGTTAAAACCGGCAGGACGAAACCATCTGCCTGATTTAAAACCTTTCGCGGATGCGGATCGAAAGTGACGAGTAACGATGTAACGCCAATCTTTTTCGATTCGGCAATAGCTATTCCGATAATTTTACGATGCGCCAGATGAAGCCCGTCGAAAACGCCCAGCGCGACGATGCTTCCTTTGAACCGTTCCGGTAAATTTTCTATTCCGTGAAATACCTGAATCATGTGGTAACCGCCTGCTCTGCCGGTTTAACCAGACTGTCCAATCCATCAAATGAAATCGAGTCTTCCGAACTATAATCACCGACCTGCACCCGCTTTTAAAAGATCAGATGTCCAACTGTTCCTAACGCCAGCGCAAAATCTTCACCAAGTTTCCGGATATAAGTTCCGCTGGAACATGTCACAAAAATCCGGATATGCGATATATCGACGATTTCCGGCTTCAGATCGTATATCGTGATCTTTTTCGGAGCCAATGTAAACTCGACATCACGTCTCGCTAACTTATAAGCCCGTTGACCATCGACCTTTTTCGCCGAGAAACGCGGCGGCGTCTGATCGATCTCACCCATAAAAGTGAGACAGGCCTTTTCAAGGATTTTTTGCGTTAAAACCGGAATTTCGGAAGAATCCACAACCTCAGTCGTCGGATCGCCGCTTTTCGTGGATTGTCCGAGTTCTAAAATACATTCATACCTTTTTGGACACTGTAAAAGTTCGATCATTCGCTTGGTTGCTTTACCCATCAAAACGAGAAGAACGCCTTCGGCAAACGGATCGAGAGTGCCGCCATGTCCGACTTTTTGAATTCCTGACAAGCGTTTGACCTTTCGAACGACATCGTAGGATGAAATTCCTGCCGGTTTATACACGTTCAAAATTCGGTCAGTCTGTGGTTCGGCTGTCATTATGTTCTATTCTTCATGAATCGTTTGGATCAATTTTTCGATCTTCTCGGCATATTCCTGTGTTTCGTCTTCATAAAAAGACAAAGTCGGCACATTTCTCAGTGAAATATTATTTCCAAGAATGCCTCGCGCAAAGGAAGTATATGAACGAATTATCTCCATCCCTGCTTTCCGCTGATCGGCATCGTGGTTTAAAATACTAACGTAAACCTTTGCCAGCCGCAAATCGGGCGAACAAACGACTTTCGTCACGGTCACGAGTCCATATTCACTACTGGGAATTTCCCGTATGAACGCCTCGGCAAGAATGCGTTTGATCTCGTCGGAGACACGTTGTATCCGATAACTGCTTGTCATAACATTTCGATCCTTCTACCAACCACTTGAACCTCAAAGTGGTTTTCGATGAATTGCTCTGTCTGTCGTAAAATATTGTGAGCGACAGATGAGTCGTTACTGATGGTAGCGATGCCGATTTGACTGCGGCTCATCTCGTCGCCCATTCCGAGTTCGGAGATCGCGACGTTGAACTTGTTCCGAACCTGATTTTTCAGGCGACTCAGAATGGAGCGTTTATCTTTTAATGAGCGTGTCATGGGTAATAACAAATCCATTTGTAATAAACCGATCGTCATCTTTTAAATACAAAGAAATCGATCTTATTCAAGTTTCCTTTTTACGGATTTGATCTCGAAAAATTCGATCCGGTCGCCGGCTTTATAATCGTTGTAACCTTCAATCGAAATTCCGCATTCAAAACCTTCGGCGACTTCACGGGCATCGTCTTTAAATCGTTTCAGTGACTCGACAAAACTTTCGTGTAGAACTTCCTTGCCGCGTTTCAGTCGGGCGCGAGCTGTCCGGGTCACTTTACCTGAAACGACATATGAGCCGGCAATCATTCCCTGTTTAGGTATTTTAAAGACTTCGCGGACTTCCGCCTCGCCAAGCATTTCCTCGACTTTATCGGGAGTTAGCATGCCTTCGAGAGCGGCTTTGATGTCGTCGATTAATTCATAAATGATGCTATAATATCGGATTTCAATATTTTCTTTCTTAGCCTGATCCTTGACTTTCGGATTCGCCGAAATGTTGAAAGCGATAATGACTGCTTCCGATGCCTTCGCCAACAATACGTCGGATTCGGAAATTTCTCCCGCCGCCATATGTTTGACGCTGACGCTGACTTCCTGATTGCCGAGTTCTTTCAACGATTGGTTAATCGCTTCGACAGAACCGTCAACATCGCCCTTTAGAATGACATTCAATTGTTTGATTTTGCCTTCGGCGATCTTCGCAGAAATCGTATCCAGCGACCATTCCTTGAATTGGCGGTTCATCTGTTCACGCTGGATTTTCTGACGTTCCATCGCGATCTTGCGT
The DNA here is from genome assembly GCA_028719225.1 of Fidelibacterota bacterium. GTDB lineage: Bacteria > Fidelibacterota > UBA2242 > UBA2242 > UBA2242 > 0-14-0-20-45-22. The sequence goes on from JAQUKI010000057.1 coordinate 8,853, forward strand.
GCTAAATGCTCGTCCTGAACGACGGAAAATATATCCGCAAGCCCAGGTAAAATATCAAAACCAATGACAACAACCGGATCGGAAGGTTCCGCTTTGGTTAATTTTTGCCCGCGTTCGTCGAAGAGCGCCCTGACCCTTCCAAAAGCCGCGCCGCATACGAATGGATCGCCGATTTTTAGAGTGCCTTTCTGGATTAATATCGTTGCCGTTGGTCCATGACGTTTATCCATTTTTGCCTCGACGATCGTTCCCTGAGCATATGTATCATAATTTGCTTTCAGGTCTAACATCTCGGCTTCGAGCAAAATCAAATCCAGGAGGTGATCGATCCCACTTCCAGTCTTCGCGGAAATTTCCGCGTACTGAACTTTTCCGCCCCATGTTTCAACCAGAACATCGTTGTCTGCCAGTTCGCGTTTGACACGTTCCGGATCTGCTTCCGGTTTGTCGATCTTATTAATCGCCACGAGGATCGGAACGTTCGCGGCTTTCGCATGGTGAATTGCCTCAATTGTCCGGGGCATTACGCCATCGTCCGCCGCAACGATCAACACAACAATATCCGTGATCTGAGCGCCGCGTGCGCGCATCGCCGTAAAGGCTTCGTGTCCCGGTGTATCCAGGAACGTGATCTTCTTAGTACTCGGTAAAACGACTTGATAAGCGCCAATATGCTGTGTAATGCCGCCGAATTCGCCGGCTACGACGTTCGACCGCCGGATAAAATCCAGTAAAGAAGTCTTGCCATGATCGACGTGTCCCATGATTGCGACGACGGGAGCGCGAAATGCGGAATTCGCCAAGTCTTCTTCTGTCTGATCGATTTTGAGTAGTTCCTCACCAAACATCGCGACCTGTTCGACCTCAAAGCCGAACTCGTCGGCAATGATTGTGATCGTGGTAAAATCCAACCGCTGGTTAATGGTAACGAACATCCCTAACTGAATACATTTTTGAATAACGTCGGCTGGGCTTATATCCATCAGCGAAGCCAGCGTTTCGACGGTAGCAAACTCGCTGACGCGAATTTTATTCGTGATCTCTTCGATCTCTTCTTTTTCGCTTCCGCCTTTTTTATATTTTTTGCGAATGACTTTTTCGTCAATTTTGGCCATTGTACGACGAATCGAATCATCAACCTTCTTATCGTCGATGTCGGCTCCTTTTTTATTGTGTTTGCCTTTCTTTTGGCTGAAACTTGTTGTTTCCGGTTTTTTCTTCCCGAACTTTTGTTCTAGACGGGATTCGATGTCCGAAATGGCAATTCTTCTCAGTTTGCGCTTTTCTTTATCTTTCTTTTTCTTTTCGCCCTTAACCTCGGTTTCGCTCTTAACGACCGTTTTTTCAACGTCTTGTTTCGATCCTTCGGTTTTTCCGATCGGCTGTTCGGCAATGACATCTGTCTTGCGGGTCTTTTCACGAACCTGTTCAACTAAAATCGGCTTGATATCGGCACCAAGGTCGATCACGCACGCAATCGCGCTTTGGAAAAGAAGACTTGCGGTTTTTATGACTTCTTCTTCCATTTTCCGGCGGTCGGATTCGGCGGCTTTCTGGCTCTCTTCCTGAATCTTCCGCTTCTGCTCTGCCTCTTTTCGGGCTCTTTCCTTGACAGCACGTTCGACAAGATTTTTTTCCTTGGCGAATTGTTCCAGAATTCTGATATAGGTCAATTCATCGACCGGAGAATTCACACTCTTGGGGGAACTGTCCTCTTTTGCAAGAAACGAAATAATATCCGTAAAGGATATATTGAGTTCCTTAGCTATCTCATAAATTTTCTTTTGTCTTGTCTTCGGTTCGTGATCCATTCAAAGCTTTCTATTCTTATTCCACATCTATGCCGGTATCTTCACCAGAAACTTTTGTCTTTGCCTTTTCCTCCTTTGTTACGGATTTTTCGTCTTCGTCTTCTTCCAAATATTTATCGACTTCTTCTTCGTATTTTTCAAAATCTTCTGAACTCGCCGTCGCGTCTTCAACGGCTTTCCTCGCCGTTTCCAATTCGGCTTTCTTTTTCTCGACCGCTTCTGAAACCAGCACGAGTATCTTTTCGATCGATTTCTCACCGAGACCTTTGATATTAATCAAATCCTCTTTCGGAGTTGCCAGCAGTTCCTCGGCGGTATCGATACCAATGCCGTACAGCAACTTCCAGTTGTGCTCGGTCAATCCCTCGACGTCTTCGAGATAGGTCGTCTCCGATTCGGTCAATTCGTAATCCGAACGTTTGATCGCGTCGATCGAATAACCGGTCACTCTCGACGCCAATCGGATGTTCTGGCCGTTTTTCCCAATGGCGACAGAGATTTCTTCGTCGGGAAAGATTGCCAGCGCGGTCTTTTTATCTTCATCGATTTCCAGCATGAACGGTTTGGCGGGTGAAAGTGCTCGCGTGATGAGAATTTCCGGTTCACTGCTATTGTTGATGATGTCGATCTTCTCATTGTTCAGTTCGCGAACGATTGCCTGAATACGGCTTCCCTTGATGCCTACACAGGCGCCGACGGCGTCGATGCGGCGATCATTTGATTCAACGATAACTTTACTGCGGTCGCCTGGATGACGCGCCACCTTTTTGATTTCGATTGTCTTGTCGTAAATCTCCGGAACTTCATTCTCAAAAAGTTTGATAAGGAAATCATCCGATGCTCGGGAAACGATAATCTCCGGTCCATTTACACCGATTGTCGCCTCCTTGACGATGGATTTGATACTTTCGCCACGGCGGTATTTTTCACCCTGAATCTGATCTTCATGCGGCATCTTCAGTTCGGCTTTGCCAATATTGATAAAAATTGCGTCGCGTCTGATCTGGTGAACATCGCCGATGATGATCTGTCCGATCTTCTTGGAAAATTCCTCGTAAATCTGGTTCTTTTCTACGCTCTGAATCTGCTGATTTAAAACCTGTTTGGCGTGCGTGATCAATCGTCTGCCGAAACTCAGCGGATCGATGATCTCTACGTAATATTCTCCCGCTTCCAGATCCGGTTCGGTCAGTTTGACCTGTTCGACGCTGATCTGATTCAGCGGATCGGTAATTTCTTCGACGATCAATTTCCGCTGGTAGATTTCGATCTCGCCTTTATCCATATTGACGATAACGTCGAAGTTTTCGACGCTGTTGTATTTTTTCTCGATCAACGTCAGAAATACTTTTTGAATGATGTCGCTCAGTTCTGCGCGATCCACATTCTTTTCACGGGCGATAGCCCCAAACGCTTCGATGATTTCCCGATTTATCAACTTTTCGCTCCTCTTTGTTTCTCTACCATTTTGTAAGCACTTTCCCGAATTCGATAGTCGAATAGGCAAAGACCAGACTTCCTTTAGTTGTTTCCAGCACGACGCTCGTTTCATCCGCCGAAACGATCTTTCCATCGACGGAAGATTTCACGCCGTTGATTTCAATGCGGATTTTCACGGTTCTGCCGGTGTTTCGGAGAAAATCACGCCGAGTTTTCAACGGATAATCGACGCCCGGTGAAGTGACCTCCAATTGATAGGTGTCCGGCATCAATGCATCGAATTCGACATCGGCTTTAATTTCTTTCGTAATCCGAACGATCTGCTCGATGTTGATCCCCTTATCCGATTCGGCGACAACTTTAATGAATTGCCGCGAGCCTTGAAGGTTGATGGCAACGTCGATCAGGTAGCAATCGTTTGCCTCAACGATCCTTCCGATGATTTCCTTTGCTTTTTCCTTCACACTCGTCATTCTTTCTTTCTCCAAATAGAAAAGTGGGCTTTGTCAACCCACTTTAACGGACGGAAATTTAGGTATCTTTCTGGTCTTCTCCAAACGAATATTTTTAGCCCTTCAGTACATCTATTTGGGCTTGCAGTTGTTCCGCGGCACTCTTGGCTTTGTAATCCGGCTCGTCATCCAAAACCTTCTTGACCATCTCATCCGCTTTTTTCAGATCATCGATCTTGATCAAATTGCGGACGGCGTTCAGGCTGTATTCGTGTTTCTGAAATTTATATGGGGATTCGTCTGCGGCTTCGGCATACTTTTTCGCGGCTTCTTTGTATTCTCCTTTGTGTTCGAGACAGATTCCGGCGCCATTTAAAGCGGAGGCTTCAATCATATCGTCATCGTCATAATCATCG
>JAQUKI010000058.1 GCA_028719225.1 Fidelibacterota bacterium
TGTCGAAGATAATTGATTCCAAAAACCTCGCGGCCTGTGGACTTCGGCAAGGGTTGTTGCAAGTACGGATGATGCATCAATTCTGTGAGAATCTCCGGAATTTCTTTGCTCGACGCGGCGATTTTGCCGTCGCGATCATAATTCATTTCCCCGGCGGTGTAAATACTGGTCGCCAGATCGATCAATGAGTTTCCGGGACCTGTATCGAGTGCATAAATATCATCGACAGATCTTGCATTGGAAGGAATAATTGTAAAATTAGCAATCCCGCCGAGGTTCAGTATCAGGTAAGTCTTCCGATATTTACGAAACATAAAATAATCGACGATTGGAACCAGCGGAGCTCCGGAACCGCCTGCGGCGATATCCCGAACCCGAAAATCCGCGATAACGGGAATTCTAAATTCTTCTACGAAAAGAGACGCCTCGCCGATCTGTAACGTAGAGTCGTCATGGATGTGCCAAACCGTCTGCCCATGCGAACCGATCAGATCGATCTCTTTTTCAGATATTCCGATCTGTTTAAAAAATTGGCGAATCATCTCCGTCCAGATTCTTCCGATCTCAAAGTTCATGTGGCAGATCGTTTCGGTATTTCCAGTTAAAAGAGAAGCAAGTGCAGCGCGGAATTCCCGTGAATAAGGAATCGTTGTGAATTTGATGATTTTCGCGTCAATTCCATCCAAAACGCGATATATTTCCGTGAGGCACAAATCCAGTCCATCCATCGAGGAACCGGACATGAGGCCTAATACGTTCAGTTTATCTTTTTTAGCGAGTGAAATGATCGATTTCATTTTCCATATCAGGTTTTATCGTTCAAAAGCAAATCGGACAAAGCCGTCATGTTCTGTGATAAGTCGTCGCGCTTCTTCGAGAGAAACGCCTTTCTTGACCATTACAACCGCTTCTTTGACATGTTTATCAGCTTTGATCAGCGCATCATATGCATCCTGATAGCTAAGTCCGGTTAATTCGGAAATGATCCGCGTGCCGCGATCGACCAATTTTGTGTTGATCGCCTGATGGTCGATCATATAATTGCCATAGACTTTACCGTTCTTGATCATGGCCGTCGTCGTAATCATGTTAAGTACCATTTTAGTGGCCGTGCCGGCTTTCATGCGCGTTGAACCGGTGACCAATTCCGGTCCGACCAGCACTTCGATGATGACATCCGCAACGACACCAAGTCCTTCTTTGGGCGTGCAAGTTAAAAAGATCGTTTTACAACCGATCGATCGCGCATATTGGATAGCGCCGTGAACGTATGGCGTCGTTCCTCCAGTGGCGATTCCCATGAGAACATCCGTCGGCTGAAGTCCGTTTGCCTGACAATCTTCGGCGCCTTTTTCAGGATAATCTTCCGCTCCTTCGACCGATTGACGGAGTGCAATCCAACCTCCTGCGATCATTCCCTGAACTAAATCTTTCGGAACCGAATATGTCGGTGGGCACTCACTTGCATCCAGAACTCCTAATCGCCCGCTTGTACCGGCGCCAATATATCGAAGTCTTCCGCCGGTTTTGAATGCTCGGATCACGAGTTCTGTTGCTTGAACAATCTGCGGAATCGCTTTCAGAATCGCCAAATGGATCGTCCCATCTTCTTCATTGATCAACCTGAGAATCCGGTCGGTACTAAAGGTGTCGATCATTTCGCTTTTCGGATTGACTTTCTCGGTCAGAATTCCGCTTCGATTGAGAATTTTCTGCATGATTTAAACTCCATTCAAGTAAAAAAAACAAAACTATAAGATTTGCATAAAATAGATAAAACAGATTGGGAATAAAAGTACTTCAATCACTCTCGATTACTAATCGATTCGGTTTCATCACTGAAGATAGGTTTTCAACCATTCGAAAACTGTCTGATGCCAAAATCGGCTGTTATGCGGTTTAAGAACCCAGTGACCTTCATCCGGGAATATTACTAATTTTGCGGGAACGCCCATTTTTCGCAAAGCCGTAAAGACCATCAATCCCTGGCTAAAATCAAGACGATAATCCTTTTCGCCGTGAACTACAAGCATCGGCGTTTTAAAATTTTGGATATATTTGTCGCACGAATACTTTTTATATTGTTCCGGCGATTCCCAGAAAGCACCGCCGTATTCCCATTCGGGAAACCACAACTCTTCCGTCGTCAAATACATCGCATACAAATTGAACGAACCGTCGTGATTGACAAGAGTTTTGAATGGATATTTGAAATCATCCATGTGCCCTTCCATCCAGTTCATCATGTATCCGCCGTACGATGCGCCGGCCGCCGCCAACTTATCTTTGTCGATAAAATCGAATTTTTCGATCACGTACTTTTCACCGGCGATCATATCCTCAAATGGTTTACCGCCCCAATCCAGCGAAATTGCGTCCGTAAACTTCTGGCCGTATCCGGTGCTTCCGCGTGGATTGATAGCGACGATTACCATTCCCTGTGCCGCCCACAATTGGAGGTTCCAGCGATAATGCCAACTATCGTTCCATTGGCCTTGCGGACCGCCATGAACCATCAGCACCATAGGATATTTTTTTGTCTTGTCAAAATGCGGAGGTTTGATCAAGAATCCATGGATCTGCGTATTGTCTTTGCTGACAAACCGGAAATCTTCAATCGGATTCATATCGACGTCTGTCAGCAATTCGGAATTGAAATTCGTCAATTGCCTGGTTTTTCCATCGGAAATCGATGTTAGGAAAACCTCGTTAGGCATCATCGTCGTCTGATGTAAATAAGCGATCGATTTTCCATCCGGGCTGACTGTAACGGCTGAATTCGATCCATCTGACACGATCGGTTTGAGTGTCAGTGAGCGAATATCCAGTAAAAATATTCTATCCCGTCCCTCTTCTTCAGCCTCGATGATCAAACTCCCGGAACCGGGCAACCATTGATAAGTTGTAATCCAGATGTCGTATTTTTCAGTCAGGTTGACAAGTTCACCGGTCTTCAGGTTTTTCAGGAAGATATCCTTTTTATCGGCCTCGAATCCGGCGCGTTTCATGGATAAAAACGATAGTAACTTACCGTCCGGAGAAAACTTCGGTTGCTGGTCGTTTCCCTTGAAATCGCGATCTTTTACCGGCTCAGTTATCAGTGTTGTCTCTCCACCGGAAACGGGCGTTGACCAGATGTCATTGTTCGTACTGACCGCAACGACCGGTTCGTGATTACTTGTAAAAATCAATTCTTTTGAGTCCGGTGAAAATGTGTAGCCTTCTCCTAACGCGATAGACGGCGTATCGAAATTGCCGGGTGTCACATCGGAAAATTCGTGCGTCTGAATATTCAGAACGAACAGATGAGATCGTTTATGATCCCACCATTCGTCCCAGTGCCGGAACATCAGGTCATCGTAGATACGCGCTTTAACAAGACTTTGTTCTGCATTTTTATCGCGCACTTCGGCTGTTTTCTGATCCGGATTAGCCGGGTATACTCTTGAAGAAAAGGCGATATATTTCCCATCTGGCGACCAGATAAAATCATTCACGCCTGTAAAATGGGTCGTCAATTGTTCCGGTTCGCCTCCATCGATCGGCAGAATCCAGATTTGCATCGTTCCGGAACGTACGGATAAAAAGGCTAATTTCTTTCCGTCAGGCGACCATACAGGCGACGAACTGGATGTCGAATGAGACGTAAGTTGTTTCAGACCGGTCCCATCGACGCCGACACGCCATAATTCGGTGTGACTTTTATTTTCGGTCATATCCATCGTAGTCACGGCAAACGCGATCCATTTCCCGTCGGGAGAATATTGCGGCGTCACGACTCGTCGGCAAGCCAGCATATCGTCGATCGTCAGAGCTCTTTTTGTCGTTGGCGCGGAAATGGCAGCACTAATCATCATGAGCATTACCAGACATATTTTCAGGCGCATGATCACTCCTTATTAAAATCAAACAAGTCATCGAGGATCATTTTTCACAGGTGGTAATGATCTCTTGAAAAATTTCGTTGCCTTCCTTCAAGGTTCGTTCCTGTGTTTCTCGATTTACATGGAACAATCCGAATTTCCTTTCGTAGCCTTCCGTCCATTCGAAACAGTCCAAAAGTTCTCCGTAAAGGTAGCCACGAACGTCGTATTTATCGGCAATGGCCTCATTGATCGCATCGATGTGTTCCAAAATGAATCGTCGTCTCATCACGGGATCGTTCGAGTCGATGATGTTTCCGGTGATATAGATCGGAACGCCAAGGCGACTAACGTTTCGGACAGCGCGATACAATCCTGCCGGATAAATCGTCCAACCGTTATCGGCAATCGGCAACATCAAACTCGCGCTTGATTTTGCCTCAAATCCATGGTTCCATCGAAGTTTACAATCTTCCTCAGAAGTATAATTCACTCCAATCCAATCGACAGAGTTTTCAAGACGAGGATAATCTTCCCTAAAGGTAAAACCCTTCTCGGTTCTGAAAGTAAATTTTCCCGTCAATAATGCGTGAATGACAGACTGATTCGCCTGCTGATCTTTATTCCAGGAGGCAAGCCAATCGGTGATCAGCCATTTGCGCGCCGGATCGAAAATCGGAACCTGCTGAACGAGTCCGACCTGACATGGAATTCTGTCTCCGTCAGCATCAAACCGGTCGATATCATGAATCGAGTAATAGGCTTCTGCATGCGCTTTCAAAATGTTCGATAACACGCGTGCGCAGAGCGATGGTTCGGTTTGTCCGGGCGGGTAAATTCCTTCCAGCCAGCCGCGTATGGCATAGGTGGCCGGTTCGTCGATAGTCGCCCAAAAATGAACCGATTTTCTTAGTGATTCTCCCACATGACTAGCATAATCGGCAAATCGTCTGATGGAATCCGGATTCTCAAAACCTCCGCGCTCGGTAAACCAGATTGGCGATGAAAAATGATGAAGCGAGACGATCGGCGTGATGGATTCTTGTCGTAAGAATTCACACATTTCCTGATAATGATTGAGCGCTTGTGGATTCCATCGACCAGCGGCCGGTTCCACACGACTCCATTCGACAGAAAAATGATAAGTATTGCCCCCCTGACTTTTCAACAACCGGACGTCATCCCGAAAACGATTCCAGTGATCAACGGCTATTCCAACGGTTTGCCCATTCTTGATTCGGGAATTACTAGTTTTGTCAAACGAATTTTCCCAGAGATTCCAATCCGTTTGAGTGGCTCCACCTTCAACCTGATAAGCGGATGTTGAGGCTCCCCAGAGAAATCCGTGTGGAAACCGAAATTTATCAATGCGAATATTCTCACTGTTCCATCTGAATCCGCCATTTCGGTAATTCAGCCAGATCGTGATCGCCGCTATGACATAAAATAAGAAGAGAATAAAATTACGCATGTCGTCACATCGATTTTAATGAATTAGCCAGTTTTAGAAATTGACTGCAGATGACAGATATTATCGAGACCGTTGGTATTTTCATTTTTCCTCAAAGTTCTCGTCTAAAAATCCGAAAGGAAAATATCAAAGATTCATTAATTCCGCAAGGAAAAGAACCTTTAGAAAAAATCCGTAGAGGCACGAGAAATGCCAATCTCATTGTTTAGCCGTTTTGGGTTTCTGTTTCGTCTTTTCTTTTGTAAAAAATGCCAACAGAAGAACACCTATCAGCGCGATAGCGGCCGATGTATATTGCGCGGAACTTAATCCGAGCGCATATCTGGGATTGACACGCAGGAACTCGATTAGGAACCGTTCGGTGCCGGCAAAAATTAAATAGAGTCCGAATGTCGTTCCGTCTCTTTTTGTGCGGGGACGTATCAATTTTACCAAAACAAAAAAAAGGATCAGGTTTAGCGTGGCTTCGTATAATTGCGTCGGATGAACCGGATAATTTGCAGGCGGCGAAGCATACGGAAAAGTCATCGCCCACGGCAAATCGCACGCCTTTCCATGACAGCAACCGGCAAAAAAACATCCGATCCGGCCGAATGCCTGTCCGACAAACATCATTGGAATGATAATATCGCCATGTTGAATAATCGATTTCTTCAACCGGGTTAAATAAATAATGACGGCAACCGCGCCGCCGATCAATCCGCCGTGAAATACAAGTCCGGAACCACTAATAATCATTCCCAATGGATCGATGATAAATTCCGATAGATTTTCGATGAGATAAAATATTTTCGCGCCTACGATCCCGCCTATTGCCGCCCAAAAGACGATGTTACTGGCAAATTCCGGACTTTCGCCAAGTTTCCGATATTCACGTTGCAACAGATAATAGCAGGTTAAAAAACCCATCGCCATCATGAATCCGTACGAATAGAGCGTCACCGGACCCAGTTTTAATAATATCGGATGCATACTCTCCTTAAGTTAATCGATCCAGCGATCTACACGGAGGATCTCGTTTAATGAACGTTTCGGCACATGAAGAATGCCCGAGCCATCTTTCCAGTAACGAATATCGTCGGTCATTTTTTCGACGACCGGCGTTTCGTCCGGATAACCGCAGGCGATAATGGAATCGATATGCAATCGTTCCGGAATCTGAAGCAACCGCCGTAACTTGTCGCGATCGACGGAAGCAATCCAGCAAGTTCCGATGTCAAGACTCCTTGCGGCGAGAATGAAATTTTCAATTGCCGCTCCCGCATTGTATTCCGAAAGCAGTTCACTTATTTCCCGATCGACCATCGTCACGAAATACGCTGTCGGCGTCTTTCCGGGTTTTGGATTTCCCGCCGGTTGGATATATCCAGCCCATTTAAGTAGTGGAAAAATTGCTTCAACCAATTTTCGATCTTGAACGAGTAGAAATTTCAGCGGTTGGAGATTTTTTCCCGATGGAGCCAATCCGGCGCATTCCGCACATTTCAACAGGTCGTCGAGTGGAATTTCAGTTTGATCGAATTGCCGGATCGTGCGTCGTGTTCGTATCAACTCGATCATCTGACTATTGGCGGCTTTCGATTTTTGATTCATGTTTATTGTTCGGCCAGATAAACGGTATTTGAAAGCAACATAGATATTGTCATCACGCCGACTCCGCCGGGAACCGGCGTGATGGCTTCGGCGATTTCGCTGACTTCCGAATATTTTACATCTCCAACCAGACGATAACCTTTTATTGTCGTCGAATCTTCGACACGATTCATGCCAACGTCGATGACGACACAGCCCGGTTTGACGAAGGATTTATCGACAAATTCAGCTTTCCCGATCGCGGCAATTAAAATATCTGCTTGACGGCAAATTGCCTGAATGTCGCGTGTTTGTGTATGACATAAAGTAACCGTCGCATTCCCCAATTCGCGTTTCTGCAACAACAAGTTGGCGATCGGTTTTCCAACGATGTTGCTACGGCCTATCACGACGACATGTTTGCCGGATGGATCGATTCCCGAATATTTCAACATCATCAGGATTCCGTGCGGTGTGCAGGGAAGCGGCGCCGTCATTCCTAAAACCATTTTTCCAATATTCGTCGGATGCAATCCGTCGGCGTCTTTATCGGGAGAAATCTGAAGAATCGCCTCGTTTGCATCAAGCGGCGCCGGTAATGGAATTTGAACAAGAATTCCGTGAAATCGGTCGTCGTGATTTAATTGTTCGATCAATTCTTTTAACGATTGCTGACTAGTGGCTGTAGGTAGACGATACGTTTGTGAAAACATTCCCATCTCGCGGAATGCTTTTTCTTTCATCCCGACATAAACCTGCGAAGCTGGATCATCACCGACAAGAATAACGGCCAAACCGGGAACGATTCCGCGTTCTTTCAACACAGAAATTCGCGGCTTAAGCGATTCCCTGACGTTAGCTGAAATAATTTTCCCGTCGATGATTCTTGCCGGGTTCATTTTGCGTAACTCACACTTCGATGTTCCCGAACGACAACTACTTTTACCTGTCCGGGATAATTCAATTCAGATTGAATCTTCGCGGCGATATCTTCCGAAAGACTATCGGATTCCGTGTCGCTCACGACATCATTTTCGACGATCACGCGGACTTCACGGCCGGCCTGAATGGCGTAAGTCTTCGACACGCCAGCGAAAGAGTTTGCGATCTCTTCCAACTTGGCGAGACGTTGAATGTAACTTTCCAGCGTGTCGCCGCGCGCACCGCGTCTGGAACCGCTGATCTGATCGGCAGCCTGAACGATCGCTGAGATGGGATGCGCTGCTTCAATTTCTTCGTGATGTGATCCGATGGCGTTAACGATGATTGGATGTTCACGATGTTTCTTGGCGAATTCCATTCCAATAAGTGCATGCGTCCCGGTCACATTCCGGTCCATCGCTTTTCCGATATCATGCAGGAGACCAGCTCGCTTGGCGAGTTCTCCATTCAGTCCAAGTTCAGCCGCCATCAAACCGGAAAGCCAGGCGACTTCAATCGAATGTTTGAGCAGGTTTTGCCCGTAGGAAGTTCTGTATTTAAGTTTGCCGAGCATTTTTAATAATTCCGGCTGGAATTGTGAGAGATTGACTTCATCTATCGCCTCTTCAGCGGCTTTGATAATGGTTTCTTCCACTTCTTTCGTCGACTTCTCGATCATTTCTTCGATCCGGGTTGGATGAATTCTTCCATCGACAATGAGTTTTTCAAGGGCGACCCGGGCAATTTCACGTCGAATCGGATCGAATCCGGAAAGCACGACGGCTTCCGGCGTATCGTCCACGATGATCTCGACGCCGGTCAGAGATTCGAAATGCCGGATATTCCGGCCTTCACGCCCGATGATTCGACCTTTCATGTTTTCGTTCGGAAGATTGACCACCGAAACTGTCGATTCGGCAGTGTGATCCGCAGCAGAACGCTGAATAGCTGAAACGATAATTTTACTGGCTTCGCGATTTGCTTCTGCAATGGCCGTATCGCGAATTTCCTTTGCTTTTCGGGAAATTCCCGCTTTGGCTTTTTCCAAAAGGTTATTCATTAGAACATCTTCGGCTTCCTTTTGTGTCATGCAGGCGATTTTTTCCAACCGCTCGGTCTGCTGAACGACGATTGCCTGAGCATCAGATTCTATCCGCGAAACGTTCTCTTTAATTTTCCGAACTTCCTCGTCCTTTTTCTCCAATTCGTCAATTTTCCGATCTGCAAGTTCCATCTTCTTTTCAAGATAGAATTCACGCTTAACGAGTTTCTTTTCTGTTTCGCGAATTTCCCGGAACTTGTTGCGCGATTCATCTTCGGCGCGTTGTTTGATCCGAATCGCTTCATCTTTTGCTTCGAGACGCGCCTCTCGTTTTAGATCCTCTGTTGTTTTCGTAGCGGTAGTCAGAAGTTCGCTAATTGTAGATTGGGTTTTCTTCAATTTTTGAATGTACAGGTAGAGCGCAAGTACCGCGCCGCCACACATTCCCAGAACCGCCGTGATTATATAAAACCAGGACATTATGTATCTCCTCACTCTATTTAAATCGACATTAAATCAACGATCCGCTTCGCGATTTCCCTTCCGGCGAAACGAATATGTTGATCAGTTAAAAGATGGATCGATTTATTGCTTTAGATTCTCGTCGATAATATCTATCAAAAACATCGATTTGTCGTCGATAGTCTTAAGAATTTCTTCTTTATCTTTATTGGCGCTGAACAGTTCATCTGTGATGTTCATAGCGGCTAATATTGCCACGCGTATACTCGATTGAACGGTTGGAACGGCTTTTTCAACGTCTTCCATTTTTTCATTAACGTAATTTGCGACGCTGGTAATATACGATGGATCGGCTTTCGCCTTGATCGTATATTCTTGCCCATAAATTGTTACGCGAACTAAATTTTCTGTAATCTCTTCCATCTTTTATGATTTATTCGTTGTCAAATACCTTTCACAATTGAAAACGGCTAAAAGTCCTTCAGGAGTTCCAACAATCCCTCGACTTTGCTTCGTAACTGCTGACGTTTTTTCTGGTCGAGCATCACTTCGATGGACGATCCCTCTTTCAGATCGGTTTTCATTTTAAGGTTTTCGGAACGAAGTTCGGTAATAACGGAAAGCAAACTCTTGATCCGTTCTTCGAGTGTGTCCAGAGAGCTTAAGTCCATTATCGTTCCTGTTTAGCGAAGTTTTGCGTTCAGTTCGTTTGTGAGCGCGTTGTGAATCGCCGTCATTGCTTTATCAACTTCCTCGTCTTTCAATGTTCGGTCATTAGCCTGAAAAACTAAATTAAATGTAAAACTTTTTTTCAATTTGTCAACACTTTTTCCTGAATAGAGGTCATAGAAACGAACCTCACGCAGATGATCTCCGCCGTTTTTGCGGATTGTTTCCGTAGTTTCTCCGACGGAAAGTTTCTCCGGCACCCAGATCGAAACATCCCGTTCGATGGAAGGATAGACTGGCAGTTCATGGTATTTCACCGCCGGATGTACAATATCGGTCAAAACGGAAACGTTCAGTTCCATAACGAAAACCGGAACTTCGATATCCCAATCCTTTTTCAAGTAACCGGGATCGATTTCAGAAATATATCCGAAATCTCTCTCATCGGCAATGACACAGATGAGATGAGAAAAATATTCGTTCTTTTCAGGAACGAATTTTATAGTCGAAAAACCAAAACGTGCGACTATATCTTCAACAACACCTTTCAGGATGAAAATATCGCTATTCGTCGATGAATGCGCCCAGTGCTTATCCTCGAGTTCACCGGAAATTAGCACTGATAGTTTCTGCGTTTCTTTTGCGGAAGTTTCTGATTTCGGATCGAATTCCTGAATGTAGCCGATCTCGAATAACTTTAAATTTCCGTTTTTACGGTTGATGTTGCGTTTCGCCGCGCCAATCATTCCGGGAACGAGAGAATTCCGCATATACGCCATTTCCTGACTGAGCGGATTTTTCAACTTGATCGGTTGAGCCGGATGCATACCGAATGTCGTCCACTTTTCGCATACGAGCGAATTGTTGAAAACTTCATCATAACCGTATGAACAGATTGTCGATCTAAGTTTCTCGACAATGTCATGCCACGTCTGAACATCGACGATCGGTTGAATCTGCAAACGGCGGGCGGATGGAATTTTTGACATTCCATAAACCCGAACGACCTCTTCGATATAATCGACCTCGCGAGTCAAGTCTGGTCTGAACGATGGTGAAATCAACACGATTTTTTCAGGATCGGCGCTGATGATCCGGACACCAAGTTTTTCAAAAAGTTGGCGAATCCACGCCGGATCGATATGAATATCGAGCAGGGAATAAATGCGTTTAAACCGCACAACTATCTCATTTCTGCTGACCGGAGCAGGATATCGATCGACGATGCCACGGCATATTTTTCCACCAGCGACTTCCACAATCAGGCTCGTCAGCCGGTTGAGCGCATAAATAACGCCTTCCGGATCGGCGCCACGTTCAAAACGATACGAAGCATCAGTTTGAAGTCCGAGATATTTCGATCCTTTCCGGATCGTCCCCGGATCGAAATAGGCGCTTTCAATCAGCACATCTGTCGTTTCCGGTGTAATTTCGGAATTTGCGAGTCCCATGATTCCCGCAACGGCAACCGGGCGTTCTGCGTCGCAAATCAGCAACACGTTTCGGCTGAGTTTTCTTTCGGAACCATCAAGCGTCGTTACGATTTCACTTTCGGCGGCGCTTCTGACGACAATCTTTTTTCCGTGTATGTTTCGGTAATCGAACGTGTGAAGCGGATGCCCTGTTTCCATCAATACGAAGTTTGCGGCATCCACGACGTTGTTGATTGAGCGGAGTCCAATGCCTTCCAGAGCTTTTGCTAACCAGATCGGCGATGGGGCGATCCTGACGCCACGGATGACACGAGCGGCATATCGCGGGCAACCAACCGTATTTTCGATTTCAACGTCGATATACTTTCCAACCGGTTCGTCGGATTCCGCGATCCGCGCGGCGGGAATGTGTAATTCTTTTCCAGTCAACAGCGTCACTTCGCGGGCAATTCCAATATGAGAGGCGCAATCGGGACGATTAGGCGTCAGATCGACGTCCATAGTTTTCCCATTTTGCTCCAAATATTCAGATAATTTCATTCCGATCGGCGCATCCGAATCCAAAACCATGATGCCGATATGATTATCGGAGATTCCGAGTTCATCCTCGGCGCAGATCATTCCGTCAGAACTGACACCGCGGATTTTTGTCGGTTTCAACGTAATGCCGTTTGGCAACGTTGTTCCAAGAATCGCCAACGCCACTTTCTGTCCTTTGGCAACATTTGGTGCGCCACAAACGATGCTGAGTTCATCGGCGCCTGTATTTACGCGACAGACACTCAGTCTATCGGCGTTTGGATGACGCTGAACATCAAGAACTTCCGCAACGATAACTCCCTTTAGTCCGTCCACCGGCGATTTGCGAACCGCAGATTCCAGACCTAAGGAGGTTAGCCGATCTTCCAGTTCTGTCGGCGAGAACGGAACTTCGGTATATTTTTCCAGCCATTTGGTATTGATAATCATACGACACTAAAATTGTTTTAAGAACCGAACATCACCATCGAAGAAGAGTCGGATGTCGTCGATTCCGAATTTTTGAAGGGCGATCCGGTCAACGCCCATTCCGAAAGCATAACCGGTGTATTTTTCCGGATCGATGCCGACTGCGGTAAAAACCGCCGGATCGACCATTCCACAACCCATGATCTCTAACCAACCCGTATGTTTACAAACGCGGCAACCTTTGGCTCCACACAGAAAGCATGAAACATCGACTTCGGCGCTGGGTTCAGTGAACGGGAAAAAACTTGGGCGGAATCTGATAATCACGTCTTTACCGAAAAACCGTTTCGCAAAATATTCGATCGTTCCTTTTAATTCGGCGAACGTGACGTTTTCGTCAACGTACAAACCTTCGATCTGGTGAAACAGGCAATAACTACGGGCGTTGATCGCTTCGTTCCGATATACGCGTCCCGGCGCAAGAATGCGGATAGGCGGTTTCGACTT
>JAQUKI010000059.1 GCA_028719225.1 Fidelibacterota bacterium
GCACGCTCCGGCGGATTGTCGGTTCGCTATCCGACCGGCGAGGATGTGGATCATTCGACGGCCAATATTTCCGGAAAAGGAAAAAAAGACAAATGGGACAAGACCGCTCCGGTTGGAAAATTTCCGCCAAATTATCTCGGACTTTACGACATGGCGGGAAATGCCTATGAATGGTGCAACGACTATTATAAAAGCGATTACTACGAGTTATCTAATTCCTTCGAGCCGCAAGGTCCTGCGACAAGCATGTTTAAAATTTTACGCGGCGGCTCATGGTATCATGAAAAAGAAGAAATGCGCTGTTCCGATAGGTTTCGTTTCATGCCTGTCGCTCGCATCAGTTTTGTCGGATTCCGCATCGCGTGGAAAACCGATAAGGCCGAAGCGTTGAAAGTCCAACTAACCCGGTAATCTTCAATTTTCTTCCTCTTAGTTTTATCGTTTTATGTCTTATAAATCCACAACAAAACCATTACTGCTTGCGGCAAGCATCGGTTTTGTTGCAATGATTGGGCAGTTATCATTCACACGTTTGACAGCGCAAACTTTTTCCGGAAACGAACTGACATTCGGATTGGCATTAGGACACTGGCTGTTTTGGACAGGTATCGGAGCCAGCATCGGTTCGCTTCTTGTAAAAAAATACCAGTCGCCACGCATCGTCCGATTTCTGATACCATTATTTGGATTTACGTTATTGATATTTCTTTATGTACAAAATCTGTTGCGTGCAATAACCGGTGTATCGACCGCTATGTTAATCGGTATTGATAAGATTTTTTTATGGACGGAGTTCATCTATTTTTTTCCCTGCCTGATTAACGGCCTATTCTTTCCATTTTTAGTTCGTTGGTTAGAAAAAGAAAATCCCATGTTATCTCTCAACCGCATTTACGCCGCCGAAGTAATCGGCTCGGCCATCGGGAGTTTATTCTTTGCCGGTATGCTGATTATCGGTCTGAATTCTTACCAGATTCTTCATATTTCAGTTTTGACGCTTTTCATTCTGGTCAGTATACTACTTTATAAAAAAAATCGGCAAAGACTACTTTTTCTCTTTTTCTGTATTGTGCCGGTCATTCTTTCCCTGATATTTGGATTCAATAGAATTCTTGAGAAAAAATGGCACCCGTTCAGAATTCGATCGTTCCAGGAATCTCCGTTTCTATCGCTTTCCGTCGTTGAATATGACAATAATCTGACTATTTTTGGCGATAGTGAACCTCTCTGGACATTTGGCGTTGCAGAAAAAACCGAAGAACTCGCGCATTTCGCACTCACCAGTCACCCCGCACCGAAATCAGTCCTGCTAATCGGAATCTGTCCGACCGATCTGGAGAAAGAGGTATTTCGCCATCCGTCCATCAATTCGTTGACAAGTGTTCAACCAGATAAGATCCTCGACAGAGTCATTCGTAAATCCGCAGAAGATCAACCCAATTCTCCAGAATGCAGAACCGTTTTCGCCGATCCGCTTGTTTATTTGAGAAATTGTCCAGTGAAATTTGATGTCATCATCCTGAATGAGCCGCCACCAGTCAATGCACAATGGAATCGTTTTTATACGACAGATTTCTTCGCTGAAGTATATCCGAGATTAAATCCCGACGGCATTTTGTCGATACAACTACCCGGAGGAGAGACTTATTTATCCGAAGATCATGTTCGCTTTCTCAAGATTATCAAAAATTCAATTCGGAAAGTTTTTCCTTTCACGACTTGGATTCCAGGCGAAACGATCCATCTGCTGGCATCGAACCAGCCGATTTCAACCGATTTATCAGCGTTTTCCAAACAAATCAGGCTCAGGAATTTGAAAACGTTCTACTTTCGTGATTATTTTTTAGCCGATCGTCTTAATCCGGAACGGATAGAATTTCTTGAAAGCAGAATTCAAACGTGCGATGAAACGGCGATCAATCGTATCAACGCACCGATTGGTTTTTATTTCGACACGATTCTTTGGGATCAATGCACAGGCGGTTGGCTGAAACCGATTTTCCAGACGCTCAGGCAGATACCAAACCTGTCTATTTTAATTGGATGGTTAATCTTATCCGCTTTACCTTTTATCTTTCTGGTGTGGAAAAAAAGTCCCGCGTCAATCAACCGGTTAACCATGTTCATGATTGGTTTTATCGGAATGAGTCTCGAGTCGGTTCTGATTATTGTCTATCAAAATCGCGTCGGTGCACTTTACCTTGGAATCGTTTTCCTGATGTTTTCCTATATGATCGGAATGGGCTTTGGCGCTATCTGGATTTCACCCAGATTTTCAAATCTGTCGTGTTTCGTTAGCATTTTGATATTTGGCACAACCGTTTTAGTCATCAGTTCGTTTTTATTAACGATCTTTGGTTCTACTCCGACGATAACCGGTATCGGAATTTACACTATCTTATTCCTGACTGGAATTTGTATTGGAGCATTGTTCCCTCAGCTGACGATTTTAAGCCAACGATCAAATAACCGGCTTATGGCATCCGTTTCCGGAACCCTGTACGCCTGGGATATGTTTGGTGCGACGATAGGTGCCTATTTAACCACTGGAATATTCATACCGATCTGGGGAATCGAATCAACTCTTATATTGATTTTCCTTTCGATTATAACGGTTTTTTTCGGAAACCGGATAACGAAAAATCACTAAAAACGACAAAATTCCAGCGCAAACTCTTTGTAATTCATAAAAGATTTTTTAGGTTACAGATGCGTTTTTTAGAATGGTGATTATGCATACTTATTTATTCGGAATCTATAGCTATATTTTTTTCCCGACCACGATCATCGCAATAATCGTCGCTTTTGTTCTATGGCCGCGCCGCGAAGTTAAAGGCGCACTCTGGCTGAGCATGCTCGAACTCGCCGCAGCCGAATGGGCGTTAGCTCTGGTTATTGAAGTTTCTGCCACGACTGTCCCGTTAAAATACTTCTGGAGCGCAGTTGCATATTTCGGGACGACATCCGTTCCCATATTCTTTTTTCTATTCGGAATCGAATACAATTACGGAAAGAACTCGATTCCGCGGAAAGCTCTTTATGTATTCGCGATTCTTAATGTTATCACGATGGTTATGACATTTACGAACCATCTCCACCATTTACTGTGGCCTAGCATTACTCTCGATCCTGCGTCAAACCTCGCAATTTACAGCCACGGCCTGTTCTGGTGGGTTCTATTTATATATGAATACATACTAATCTCCGGTGGATTTTATTTTCTTCTCAGGGCGGCTTTTCGATACGGCGCTTTCTATACGCCACAAAACCTTGGCCTTATTATCGGCGCTATTCTACCAATAGCCGGAAATCTACTCTATGTTTTCGGAAAAAATCCAATTCCCGCAGTCGATTGGACACCTGTTGGTTTTGCGCTGTCAGGACTCGTTCTAGCGTGGGGCATTCTGAAACTGAAATTCTTCAAACTCGCACCAATAGCCAGAACAATCCTGGTGGAAAACATGGTTGACGGTGTGCTGGTACTGGATACAAAGAATATAGTCATCGATACGAATCCAGCATGTTCAATCATCTTTCAGCGCGATTTAAAACAATTAATCAGCATGGACGTTTTTCAATTATTCCCGTTAACAACTGATTTAGACCAATTTTTACAGGCTAAAAATTATTCACAAAAAGAAATAGACCTCAGCGATATAAAACCGGTACGTAAATATGAATTACGACTTTCCATCATCCACGACCGATTCAATCGGGTTATCGGGAAAATTCTAGTTCTTCGCGACATTACCGAACACAAAAAGATCGAAGCGGAACGTGAAAATCTGATTCATAATCTTCAGGAAGCCATGAATCAGGTTAAAACATTAAACGGTCTTTTACCGATCTGCGCCAATTGTAAAAAAATCCGCGACGATCAGGGTTACTGGCATAACGTCGAAGAATATATCCAAAAGCATTCCGAGGCTGACTTTACTCATGGAATCTGTCCTGACTGTATGGAGAAATATTACCCGGATATCGCCGCAAAGGTCAAATCTCGCAAAGATAAAGAAACCGACTAGTACCTTCTTCAAAAGAAAAAGTACTGACATTAAACGCTATGATCAGAGCGTTTAAATGTTACACTAAAGTGTTTGGTTTTTTCGTAAAAGTATCTTTAGGTTATGCCACGTTCTTAGAGAAATTTGATATGGTTCGTAGTTACTCTCTCGGCATTTATAGTTACATTCTCATTATCACGACTTTTAGCGCCGCAATTATTAGTTTTCTCCTCTATTGTCGTCGCGATGCAAAAGGCGCATTCTGGCTTTTTTTAATGGAAGTCGCTGTCGCCGAATGGTCAATCTCTATCGCAGTTGAAATGGCTGCAGTTGGCGAAAATCTAAAATATTTCTGGTCTTCAATCTCATATTTAGGCACTGCTACTTCAGCGCTGTTTTATTTCTTATTCGCACTTGATTATTATCGCGACCATCAGACAATTCCACTGAAAACAGTTTTCGTTCTATCGCTTTTTCCGATTCTGGCGATTTTTATGGCTTTTACAAATAGTTGGCACCATCTGCTCTGGACAAATCTCCAGATCCAAACCGATACAAACATCGGAATTTATGAACATGGTGTGTTCTTCTGGTTTTTTATTTTCTATGAATACATTCTCCTCATGAGCGGATTTATTCTACTCATAAAATCATCGTTCCGGTACAATACTTTTTATAGTTCGCAAAACCTGGTGCTGATCCTCGCCTCTCTGTTGCCGATGAGTGGAAATGTGATGTATGTCTTCGGACTGAATCCCATCCCGGGATTGGACTGGACGCCCGTCGCATTTTTAATCATGGGTATCATCCTGGCATGGGGAATTCTTCGACTGAAAATTTTCAAACTCGTGCCTATTGCCAGAACACTTCTCGTTGAAAAAATGATCGACGGCGTGATCTTGCTGGATATTAAGAACCAGATTGTGAACATAAATCCAGCATGTTTGGAAATTTTCCAGCGCAAGTTCAAAGAGGTGATCGGTCAGAACTTCAATCAATTATTCCTGCCTATAACCGAAGTTGACAATTTTTTATTGGCTGAGAAGAACGCGCAGATAGAAATCGAACTCGACGATATCGAATCGCATCATAAATTCGAATTACGGCTTTCTATTATCCGTGACCGGTTTGATAAGATCATTGGAAAAATTCTGGTCCTTCGCGACATCACCGAGCAGAAAAAAATCCAGGAGGAACGGGAAAAACTGGTCAGAAAACTTCAGGAAGCCAAGAATCAGGTTAAAATGCTAAGCGGTCTTTTACCGATCTGCACTAATTGTAAAAAGATACGCGACGATCAGGGTTACTGGCATAATGTCGAAGAATACATTCAGAAACATTCCGAGGCCGACTTTACTCACGGAATTTGCCCTGATTGTATGGAGAAATATTATCCCGAGATTGCTAAAAAGGTTAAGTCACACAAAAAATAAAAATAACAGGTAACGACCTTTCCGGATAATTTATCACTCATCAGAAATGACTGGCTATTTTCAGGCCGGCGACTCCGCAAAGTATAAAGACGATACAAATGAGACGAAAGAATGTAGCCGGTTCATGAAACCACAAAATTCCGAGAATTGCCGATCCGACAACACCGACTCCCGTCCAGACTGCATAGGCTGTTCCGATTGGTATGGTCTTGATTGCGATCGATAGCAGGCCAAAGCTAACGAACATCGCCACCAATGTATAGATCGAGGGAATCAGTCTTGAAAAACCATCTGCATATTTCATCCCGATTGCCCAGACAACTTCAAAAAGTCCTGCAATAATCAGAATTATCCACGCTACATTTGAACTAAGTTTAAACGGTAGATTCAATATTATTTTCTCTTTCTAATCACAATATTACCAGTTCATGGATGTCACGGCAATCATCACAACACAACCATCGACTCAACATTGTCCCTATTCTACATACTCAACACAATCAACCGAATTGACTCATTTAATCTAACCAACTTACTTTTCATTGACCATCTCACGGTTGAAAACTTGCGCCGAAAATATCTGAATTTCGGCGTTTTTATCTTTCCACGCATCACGAGGCAGTCCCGCCTTCAGACAAGTATGTTCCAGAAATGTCTCCCGATCCCAACCGTAATCGGTGGCGACCTGCGGCAGAAGCAGTCCCTGATTATAACCACGTCGAATGATGATGCCATGTTTTCCGACTTCGATGACGTTCGGATTTGTAATCGTTTCAGGAACGGTCAAAACCGATACTTCTACGGTAATATCTTTCAGTTCCCGCTCGGTAACAGCCGGAAAACGCGGATCTTCCAACGCCGCCGATCTGGCGACTTTCATCACAGTTTCATAAAGCGGATAAATCGGTAAAATATATCCGATACATCCGCGGAGTTCGTGATTTTTTTCAAGCGTTACGAATGCGCCGCGATTCTCCTTCATTTTCAGTGGAATCTCTTTAAGACTTGGTGTCGATTGACCTGTTACGACTGCTTTGACCGTCGCTTCGGCAAGATCCAGCAACCAGATTTGTTCATCACGCGTCATTTCGCCCTTATTCAATGTCGATTCATCCATTTTCACTTCCTCTTTCATTTTTTCATCGCGATACATCGCCGCGGAACAATATCCAACTACCTGAGATTTATCGCCGCCGGAAACATCTCCGCTGTTCGCATATTTCAGAACTTTAACACGATTGGCTCCTGCCTTCTGAGCCGCAATCATAACAGCCGCGATCGGCGCCCCGCCGCAGGCTTCATAATCACGCGAATACAAACCGTTGTAAAGCGTCTTGGGATTCATCCGCTCCAACTGCGGCGTGAACTTCTGATCGATCGTCTTGCACTGATTGTACGGATGATAATGAGATAGATCCGACGATGCGATGAGAAGAACGTTGACAGACGAAGCAATTTCACCCAATTTCTTACCAAGCGCTTCGATGACCGGATAATCCATCGTTCCAATGACAATCGGTACGATCGGAATGTTTCCAAAAATCGTCTGCAGGAACAGCAACTGAATTTCCAGAGCATGTTCGCCACGTTCCATCATTTTCGTGGCATGACCGGTCGATGATAATTTCACCAAACCATTCTTCGATTCGCAACGCACCGCTAACTTTTTATCGACCGGTATCTTGCCGAGCGGCGTGACGTAAGAATCGCCGGGATAAATCGCCGCGTATTGAAAATATTCTATATGCGATGGCGAGACAACGATTACCGCGTCGTATTTCTGCCCTTTGACCTCATTATAAGCGTAAGCCGCAACCTGTCCGCTGTAAAATATTCCGGCGTGTGGAGCAATCAATGCGATCGGTTTGACATTCAGTATTTTATTTCCTGTCTGGTTGAAAAATCGCTGAAGCGTGGCGGACAATTCCCCAGGATCGGCTGGATAAAATAATCCGGCCGCCGCTGGTGGCCTGTCTTGTGCTGCGCTAACGCGAAACATCAGACAAACGAAAAGCAACAGAAACGAAAAAGTAAACAGATGGTTCATATTACCTCCAAATTCCCGGGATTTTTGTTTGGCACGATCCGCATTTCCCATCGATAATGTCATTTGAATCGATAGAAAAACCGGCGCGTTCGATCAAGAGATTTCCGCAACTGTGACAATACGTATTTTCTTTCTGATTCTGAGGAACATTCCCAATGTAAACGTATCGGATTCCCGCTTCCCGCGCAATTTCATACGCATTTTCCAGCGTCCGCGTCGGCGTTGGCGGAAGGTTGTTCATCCGGTACTGCGGATGAAATCGCGTAAAATGAACCGGCGTGTCCGTTCCGAGATTATTCACGACCCAGCGACTTAATTCGCGCAATGAGTTCGGATCGTCGTTTTGCGTCGGAATGACCAGATTGACGATTTCCAACCAGATGCCCTGCTCTTTGATCCGAACCATCGTGTCGAGAACCGGTTTCATCGAACCGGAAACGACATCCGAATAGAACTTTTCCGAATATGCCTTGAAGTCGATCTTGATGGCGCTGAGAACTTTACACAAATTGAGCAAAGGTTGTTTTTGGATAAATCCATTGGAGATCATCACGCTGTGAACGCCGCGTTGTTTGGCGAGCGCCGCCGTATCGAGAATGTACTCGGTAAAAACCGTCGGTTCGTTGTATGTAAAAGCGATCGAAGGCGATTGCCTGGATTTCGTCAAACCAACCAACGCTTCCGGCGACAAATAATCGAACGAAATATCTTCCGGCTTCACCTGCGAAATATTCCAGTTCTGGCAAAATTTGCATCGAAAATTACATCCGGCGGTGGCGACGGAAACTGCTGTCGTTCCCGGTAAAAAGTGGAACAGCGGTTTTTTCTCGATCGGATCGAGGTTAATCGAGCACAACCGACCGTAAACCAATGTTTGATAGACGCCGTCCCGATTCTCACGTACGCCACAAAAACCGCGCTCTCCCGGCGATACGACACAACTTTTCGGACAAAGCAGACACTGGATTTTCTTACCGTCTAATTTTCGATAATAGCGAGCCTCACGGATATATTGTAGTTCCGGTTTTCCGGCGAAAGATCGGCAAACGAACGTCGGCGCCAGCATCGCGCCAGCCAAACCGCCTGCCATTTTCAGGCAAAAGTTCCGGCGCGACCGATCAAAGCCGACCGAATTTTCCTGTCTTTGCAGACGATTTAAATTCATACCTGTATTCTTTCCTCTCCTTCACGAACGACGCAAATGCCCGCTTTGCCTTCGAGAGGACATTTCTCTTCGCAGATTCCACATCCGATGCACAACTCAGGATCGATGTACGGCAATCGAACGATTCGTTTCTGCCCGGAGATCGGATCAAAAATTTCCTTCTCATCAACCCGAATCGCCTTCGGAGAAACAGGGCAATGTTCCTCACAAACGATGCAATTATCGTTCAGTCGGTACGGAATACAACGGTCTTGGATAAAAATCGCTGTGCCCATCCGAATTTCCTGCTTCTCTTTCAACTCGAGCGGTTGAATGGCTTTCGTCGGGCAAATTTGTCCGCAGAGGTTGCAATTAAATTCACAGTGACCGCTCCGGAATTTGGCAACCGGCGTCCATATTCCCATCATTCCGGTTTCCAGTAGTGACATCTGAAGACATCCACCGGACGTTGCGCAGATTCGGACGCACTCTTCACACCGGATACAGCGTTTGAGAAATTCAGGTTCGATGACTGTGCCCGGCGGACGAATGGCTTCGCTCGTCCGGTTCGGATCGGGTTTCGACATCGCAAAAAGTCCGGCGCCGACCAGAGCGGTCGCGCCCGCTCCGATGAACGAACGTCTCGACAGATCGACGGAAGTCTGCCTCTTTTCTGGAGAATCGAAACCGAACGAAATGGCATTTGTCGGACATACTTCTTTGCAACTCAGGCACATCACGCATTCGGATTTTTCCGTTTTGATGAAATCAGGCTCGATTGCGTCCATCTTGCATTTCTTCCGGCATAATCCACAAGCCGTGCATTTCTCAGAATCGACTTTTCTGCGAAACAGACCGATTTTAGAAATAATTCCCTGAAGAGCGCCCAGCGGACAAAGCGTCCGGCACCAGAATCTCCGGGCAATGCGACTCAGACCTAAAATTGTAAAAAACAGTAAGACAGGAATCGCTAAGTTTTCAAAATCAGGCATATCGACCGGAAATAAATAACCGGAGAGCGAATCCTGAATGCCCATCACCACGTTTGGGAAAATCCCGACCGATACAAAACCGTTGAGTATTGTATCGACGATCAGAAATCCAAACGATAAAACGAAAACACCGAGTGACCGCCAAAGAATCGGTAGTGGATCCATCGTCCATGAATATTGAACGCCGAAAAGCGCGAGCATCAGAAAAATCACTAACAGAAATGTCTTAATTGGGCGAACTTTCCGGAAGTCGCCGATTTTTTTTTGCGAAATAAGACGATCCGTCGCGTCAATCACGGTTCCGAACGGACAAATCCATCCGCAAAACGCTCGTCCGAATATCATCGGAAAGAGAATGAAGACGAGCGAGAGCAAAAAGACCGGCGCGAAAAACCGACCGGCAATTTGTACCGCCAGCGCCACCAGCGGATCGAACCAGAGAAACAGTTCCGGCGGCAGCCATGGTTCGAACGGATACGTCGCCTGCAAAACTGTCAGAAAAAACAGTAAAAAGAAGAAAATCTGCGATGTTTTCCGCCAGGTTTTCGACGTGATTTTTTTCATGATTTGAAAACGAACTGCGTGGGTTTAAACTTATCGGTATCCATCTCGCCCATTCCGGCTTCATGCGCTATCCGGAGATATTCGATCTTATTAGGATCGAGGCCGAAAATTTTCGCGCTCCACGCATCGACCAGAACGCGGTCGGTTCCGGCGATAATCGTGTCCAATTTTTCGACGTCTGCCAGATTTCCACCCTGCGGACCGTTTTCTTTCAGGATGCGGATCGCATCAACAATGGTCAATTGCGGAACGATGACGCGGTTCAAATCGACGATCTTCTGTGAAAATGATAAGTGCAGTCTGCCGCGATTTCCGCCGGAGAGTCCCATCATATTTTTAAAACCGATCGTCACTTTGGACATTCCGTGATGTTTGAGGATCGGCATGTTGATGATCTTGTTCGCCTCAAAAACCGCATTATGGATCGGCCAACTCTTCAAAGCCGTTCCGTTCGGGATCGGCGTTTCGGAAAAATGATTGTCCCGCACGAACCGCACATCCGCGCCTGCCTTTCGAGCCGTTTCCTCCAGAGTTGAATTCTTATAACACCTACGCGCCTCATTGCAGGTATTGTCCAGAACGATGACGTTCTTTGCGCCCGCCTGATAACAAAGCCGGATGACTTCGCTCATCAGCTCCGGATTCGACGTTGCGGCATATTCCGGCGCTCTGTCCCAGCTGATGTTCGGTTTCAGAAGAACGACGTCGTTCTTTGAAATGAACCGTGAAATTCCACCCAGCATGTCTAACGCTTTCCGGACCATTTCCGCAGGATTCCCGTTTTTAATTAAAACCACCGACGGGAAAGTGGTCGATTTGCCGAATAGATGCGCGGAACCGAGCACGGCGCCGCCCGCAAGCAGGATACTCGTTTTGAGAAATTTTCGTCTTTCCATAGTCACTCCTTCAACCAGAAATTAATTTTTATTGAAATCGAATTCAAGAGCAAATATTTCGCTCTTCCGATATATTCAATTAAACACTGACAGACAACGAAGTTAGCAGTAAAAATTGTTCTTGGTTTTTTCCACATCCCGTATATATTTGTCCCATAATGTGTTTTTATGCAATAAATAGTTCCGCGCTGATGGTTTAATCATCACGCAGTTTGAGGAGCCTGACAAAGAACCAAAGTCTAAAGTCCTGCTCCACAAGGTCTTTCTGAAATATCCGTTTCCGGTTTAGTCCTGAACCTGCCTTACGACAAATCAGGCGGAATGAAGAAGATTACCTGAATATGAATTGCACTGATAACAAAAAAAGGAAATCGAATGAACAATCCCGCAGGAATCCTGTTTTTTCCTATGTTTCGTTCCATCTTCCCTATCACTCCCCGGAAAGCGCCAAACTATCTCAAATCGAGAACAACCTCATTGCGGATGAGAATGACTCCATTCCTGATGAGAATAACGCCTTTCGGGATGGGAATGACTTCATTCCGAAACAGAACAACTCCGTTCGGGATGAGAATGACCCCTTTCCGGAAAGGAATAACTCCATTCCTGATGAGAACAATTCCATTTCTTGCGGGAATGACATCATTACCGGAAAGAATGACCGCATCACGGATGTGAATGGCGTTCTGCAGAACTTTTACCATGACATCCCGCTCGAATCTAACCATCGAATTCCAGATACTGGAAAGATAGAAAACAGAAAAAGAACAAGAAAAAACAGAAGGAGGCCGAAATGGCAATGTCACAAAGTAACGTAATTCAGGATGCGGGGGTCGCGCTGGCCGCCGCGAAGAATCATGCAACGGAACTTACAGAGGTCGGCATCACCACCGAAGATGTTGGGCACGTTGAAACGCTCATTACAACCCTGACGGAGAAGGATTTCCAGCATAAGGAGAGCATAAGCCACGTCGTGCGGTTGACTACCGAACAGAACCTGCTGATTGGAAGAGGCCAGTTCATCATCGGGAAAATTCAATCTGCGGCCAAAACGCAATTTTTACACAACAAAAACGTCCGGACTGAATTTCACATCGGAAAGGAAAAAGGCAAAACCGTCGCCGAAGTCCTGGACGAATTGGGGTACATGAAGGGATTAATGGGAACTTATGCCTCTCAACTGACGGCGCGCGGCATCAAAGAGGCTGATTTGACGGAACTCAATGCCTGCTACACGGAACTTCAGGAGAAAGACCGCGAACAGGAAAACGCCAAGCGCCTGCAAGTCCAGATTGGCGTAGAACGGAACGCGACTCTCGCTGAATTGAAAGACGCGGTGGCGCTGATTCGTCAGTCCGCCAAGACTTGTTTCCGCGGAAACAAGACGATCCTCAACGAATTCAAGTCGAT
>JAQUKI010000060.1 GCA_028719225.1 Fidelibacterota bacterium
CTCGTCGCTATTCCTTATCATGAAGAGTATAAGGATAAAGTGGAGCAGATCGTTGAATTGTTGAGAAGTGCAGCCGATCTCACATCTGATGCTTCACTGAAAAATTATCTGCAACTCCGCGCTGATGATTTATTGACGGACAATTATTTCAATAGCGACATGGCTTGGCTCGATTTAAACGGAAATCTCGAAGTTGTCATCGGACCCTATGAAGTCTATGAAGATGCCTTGTTCAGTTACAAAACCGCGTACGAATCATTTATTTGCATCGTCGATCACGTCGAGAGCCAGAAGTTGGAGCGAGTTGCGACTTATTTGAAAGATATGCAATCGAATCTTCCAATGCCTGCGGAATACAAGAAATCAAGCCGGGGAATGTCTTCACCGATCAAGGTCGTTCAGGAAGTATTCTCGGCTGGCGATACAAAAGCCGGAATTCAGACAACGGCGTTCAATCTGCCAAACGATGAAAAAGTCCGTGAGGCAAAAG
This sequence comes from Fidelibacterota bacterium, assembly GCA_028719225.1. Lineage (GTDB taxonomy): Bacteria > Fidelibacterota > UBA2242 > UBA2242 > UBA2242 > 0-14-0-20-45-22. The sequence continues at coordinate 491 of JAQUKI010000060.1, forward strand.
GTTCAAAAAAAGTCATGCTGAAGAACATCGCTGAGGCAAAATTTGAAAAGTGTTGGGTGCCAATCGTAAATCTGATTCTTGCTGAAAAACCACTAAAGAATGTAACATTCGAAGCGTATTTCAATCATGTGTTGATGCATGAAATCAGTCATGGCATCGGACCCGGAATGATCACTCTTCCTGACGGAACACAGACAACGGTGAGCAAAGAACTCGAGGAATTGTATCCGACTATCGAGGAATGTAAAGCGGATGTTTTGGGTATCTATGAATACGTTTTTTTAATGAGTAAAAATGTATTTCCGAAAGATCAAAAATACTCAGCATATGCCAGTTTTTTGGGTGGAATGTTTCGTTCGATCCGCTTTGGGATCGATGAAGCCCATGGCGGAGGCGTTGCTATTCAGTTCAATTATTTCATCGAAAAAGGTGCATTTTATGTAGGTGCACAAGGGAAATTGGATCTGGACGAGAAAAAACTTGAAGCGGCCATTTCTTCGCTCGCCGAACAATTGCTGATGATCGAAGCTAAAGGTGATTACGCGGCAGCTAAAAGTCTGATCGATCAATATAGGGTGATGACGCCATTGATGTCCCAGACTATCGAAAAACTCAAACATCTTCCGGTGGATATAAGGCCGATTTATCCGGAAATTAATTAGTAACTCTACCATATACTGAAATCCCTTGTCGTCGTATGACCACAGGGGATTTCTGGTTTTATAAATAATCGAGTTCAGTTTGGAAAAAGGTAAAAACTGTCATCTGAATGTGACATTCATTCTATGAATTATGACAGTCAAAAACATTCGTAAATAGGGGATTGGTTTTTAACAAAAAAAAAGCCGCTGAAATAAAGCGGCTCATCTATTTTACTCTGAACAAGTGAGGTTACCCTCCCCGAACGTAAATAAGAGGGGATTGTGAGGGATATTACGGCACATCCGGGGAGGGGGAGGGGAAATGTATAAGATTCTCTCTTTTTTCTTGCTCGTATCTTTCAAAAACCACGTTGATAATGTACAAAATTTATGCCAAGAAACAAACTCTTTTTTCAATTTCAAAAACAACTTTTCTACGAGATGACTTTCAGATAGTTCCAACTTTTCTGAAAAATATTTATTCTTGTTGATAAAAGCGTCCAGAAATTGATACTTCCTCTGAAGAATAGTATCAAAGTGTTGAATCAATACCGGAGATTAGTTTGGATCGTATGAGCTCTATAACTGAAAAATGCTTTTCCGATGTTAGAATTGATTGATATATTTAGCACGAAGTAAAATTGAAAATTAGCTGGGACTTTGATGAGAAAAATAATCGTTGTTGATGATGATCCAGGCATTCTTGATCTTGTGACGGAATATTTAGAACAACACAATTTGAAAATACTGACCGTCAGCGAAGGACTTAAAGTAGTCGCCCTTGCAATCAAGGAAGAACCGGATTTGATCATTCTTGATATTGACTTGCCCGATATAGATGGATTTCAAGTTCTGAATAAGTTGAAAGAACGTCCCATTACCGCTTTCATTCCGGTTATTATGTTGACCGGAAATGTTTCATCCGATTTTCAGGTGACGGGCTTGGTTTCCGGAGCAGACGACTATGTTACGAAGCCTTTCGATTTAAATGTCCTGTATGCAAGAGTGCTTAGTGCATTAAGACATTCGCTTATCAGTACACGTCAAAAACAAGACCAATTCAATCTTTTATATTTTCTTATTCGGAGTTACTCCAAACGCGGTTACACATGCTATACCAAACTGATTCAAGAATATCCTGCCAAACCAGGTAATTGGATAGGATATATTCCCGATCTGATTATTGAAAAAAAAGACAAGATCAGATGTTTTAACTTCGAGACGACACAATCGCTTCTTGAAGAACCGCTTTTAGATAGGTTGACCTCGATGTCCGATCTGGCATTTTCAAACTCAAAATACATGGAATCAACAATCATTGTCAGGACAAAAGACAATTATAAGATCGTCGATAAAATCATCAAAGAAAACGGCTTGAAATTGACCGCAAAATTAATCAAGAGACACATGACAAAAAACTGAGAAAAAAAGTAAAATGAATAAAAAAATCTATTTAGTCTTATGTATTGGATTGTTCACGAGTATCGCCTTATCACAATCACAGACTGTACTTTTTCCTGGACTGACCGGACAAACTCTTCTGGATTCCGTGGTGGCGAATTATAAAACGACAAAGACGCTTGGTTATAATACCGCCCGAGATTCAATGTATGGAAGAATCGATCTTAAACCGGGCAACTTGCTCTCCTGCGTTTATACAGGTTATACTATCACGATTGATCCGACCCAAAACATCAGAAACCAAACAAATGCAAAATTGATAAATTGCGAACATACCTGGCCACAATCTCTCGGCGCGGATTCAGAACCGCAAGCATCTGACCTCCACCATCTTTATCCTACAAATAATGATGTCAATTCATACCGTGGCAACTTACCGTTTGCGGAAATTCCCGATGCAAATACAAGCAAGTGGTGTCGATACAACACTTATCAAACAACTATTCCACCTGACAGTATTCGAGGTCAATTCTCCGAGGCAGGAAGCAGTAGTTTCGAACCACGTGAAGACCATAAAGGCAACTGTGCTCGTTCAATGTTCTATTTCTTTGCCATTTACAACAGTTCCGCCGATATAAATTTCTGGAATGCCCAGAAAGTAACATTATTGAACTGGAATTACTACGATTCAGTTGATTCCGTTGAATACGCGAGGACATGGAAAATTGCGCATTATCAAGATAATAAACCAAATCCATTCGTTCTGGATTCCACGCTGGCAAGAAGGATTTGGTTCTATCAACCTACCGGAATCGCCAGCGAAAAGACGGTTCCGGAACAGATGAATCTGATTTACACGTATCCAAATCCATTCAATGCTTCAATGACGATTGCTTTTTCCTTGGAAAAAACAGAGGCTGTCATTATCGATATTTACGACATAGACGGTAAGTTGATTGATGTTCTATATGATGAGAAAATCCCTAAAGGAAATCATTCGGTCGTTTGGAATCCGCGAAATCTGGGCGCTGGGCTGTATCTCGTCCGGTTTACAGTGAATGACCAGTCGCAAATTAAAAAATGTGTTTACCTGAAGTGAACAATCCAAAATTTTGGAAGTTGGTTTCTTTATAATAACCTTCGCTGTGCGTTATAACATATAGGGGCAGGAAAAACAAGTTGCGCTATATTAAAAGAATTGCTATCTTGAATTGTAGGGCTTTTTCAAAAAGTGATTAAAAGTAAGGAAATCCTTTGGAAAGAGGTGAAAAAATGAAAAAAACTTCGCTGTTACTTCGTTTTTTTTGTTCCTGCTTTCTCGTTATTTCGGCTTTTTTTCTGAATATAGAATTCGGGTTCAGTCAAACATCGACTGAAACGGTTCTATTTTCCAGTACGGCTGTCAGTCAGTGGACGATTGACGGGCGAGTCACAATCCAATCTTCTGATACGACGCTTCGATTTCTTTTCGGCTTCGATGAAGATAATCCGCCAAAAGTACGGCCTGACACAACAACATTGGAAATCGTTTCCGAAATTGACATTTCCGGATGCGACTCGGCTTTCTTTCGTTATACGGCATATGATTTTCTGCCAAACAACGAATCGTGGATCGTTGGAACCGTGAACGTTTACGTGAGGCATGAAAATCAACCGCAATGGACGGAAGTATTTGAAGATCTGACAGCAGTAGCGGGCAGTGTGCATCACTTGAAAGTTCAAGTGAAAGTGGCGGTTCGTTCTGACGAAATCACTCCCGGATCTTTTGCCATCGATAATATCCGGATTGTCGGGAAAAATTACTAATCTGGAATTATTTCAGTTTGAGGTAATACATGGGACGCTCGACACTCATCATCGTCCTCGGATTTGTCATTATTTTTGGATATATATCAATCCGGATGAATCGAACTGCCCAACTCGCTGAAGAAAATTCAATCGATTTTACTGAAACGGTGATAGCTCGGCAGGTTGCTAATAGTGCTATCGAATATTTAATATCGCTTCATTCGGTTTCAGGTTATATTGACACAACCATTTCAAGAGATTCATGGTTGGGTGGTTCATTCTCTGGAACGATCACGACAGTTGCATATGACACAATTGCCGGTGAAGATAGCGTATTAATTACCGTGACCGCTGAGGTGGGGGAACAGACTATCACGACTTCAGTTACTTTTTGGAGCAGGGATTTATTACTTCCCGTCATTCCTGCGGCGGTTGGAATCTGCACGAATTCTACCGATCTGACCATTACAGGACATTCACATATTTATGGTTCCGACACCGATATGGATGGAACAACTTCCAGACGCGGTTGGCACAGAGGACCCGGAGGCCCAAGATGGGGTGGCGGATGGCATGGAGGAAGAAGACATCATGGCTGGCATCACCATATGTATGAACCGCCCGATCTGTCGGAGGATCTTCCGGGTGTTTCCGTTTCTGAAGAAGCCGATAGTATCGATTTGATGGATCAATATGAAGGATCGACTAAAATACAAGGAGAAGGAACTTCACCGAGTATCGCCCTATATAACGAATCTACTCAGGAAGAGATACAGGCAGTTGCAGACGCTTATGAAGCCATCGCTGATTATAATCTGACATCATGCGACGGTTTAGGAAGCGTGACATTGGGCAGTCCTTCATCACCCGTCGTCGTTCATGTTTCCGGTGAATGTACAATCACCGGAAATTTGACTGGTTACGGTGTGTTGGTTGCGGAAGGTATCACATTTAGAGGGCGAGTAAAATGGAATGGAATTGTTATTATTACCGGCGATGCTGACGCAGATTTGTCAAGTAATGGAAATTCCAGCATTTGTGGGGCATTATTGCTCGGCGCTCCTACCGCGACCGTTTCCATTAAAGGAAATGATGCATTGTATTTTTCCAGCGAAGCGATTCAAATGATCGAAACGCATATTACTTCGACAGAAAACAATCCTAAATGGGTCAACAGTTTAACATGGTGGGATTAATGACGAATATTCTCCGTTGGATATTTTTCCCGTTGACGTTCGATAGTTTCTTCTAGATTTTCCCTTTTCGCGCGGGTGCGCTCTTCCAAAGTCGGTACCAATTCAGCTTTTAAAATGATGACCAGTTCCTTTTTCGTTCTGTCAACCGAATTGTAACCGGTCAAATATCGTAACCCCAAAACCCACCATGGAAGATCTTTCAATCCGGGAATTCCCTTCCGGACAGTTGATTTTTCCTCGGCATATAAACCGCCAATCGCAGTTTGTTCGCCATTGACTAAAAGCACTTCCGTAGAAGCTACCTGTTTGTCCATCGTCGTGCTAACTGCGCCCGGTGTCGCCGAACTGCGTTCGGCGCGAATATTTAAATGAATGAATGTAACACCTTGATCATTAACCAGATTCGGAGTCACTTCCAGGATTGTGCCGTAATCAAAGAATTTAACGACAGTATTACCGGCAAAATCAGTTTGACTGATTGAAAAAGAGCCGCCAACTTGTATCAATCCCTTTGTTCCGTCGAGAACCATTATTGTCGGACGGGCGATAATCTCGCCAACATTCATTGCCTCGAAAGTTCTTAGCAATCCTTCGATATTCAACAAACCTTTACGGTCGCGATATCTTGAAGAAATCGAGAAAAATTCCTGCGAAACAGCAGTTCCGGCCAGACTTTTGACATCGATGTTGGATTTATCGGCCATCACCGACCAATCGATCCCGGATTCGGCGAGAACCCGTTTGTCTCCCTGAAAAAAGATTGCAGATATTTCAATTTCACGGCTATCCTTTGTTATCAACGCTTTTCCCGACGGCCCGGTTTGTGAAGCCTGTGGCATCGAAGGTTTGTTTTCGGAATCGGCTGGTTTAACAAGTTCTATATACGAACCTTTATCAGCATATTCCAGACCGGATACGTTCACCAGAATATCCAGCGCTTTAAGCCAATGGCATGGAGGAATTTCGATGTTTATCGGCCCTTTTTGACCGGTTGGATCGATGATGACTTTGTTCTCGAACTTTGTCGCCATAATACTCAGGATTTGTATGACCTGTTCAAAATTTGCGGTTGGCGGGAATGAAACCATCTGTTCCGGTTTGTTATTTAATGGAAGCGGGAGTTTCTGAGCAAATGTTGTCATCGGAACCAACTGGACGAACATTATGAACAGAATTATACTTGTTAAGTAATTGAAACGTCGGGATTCGGTTTGAATTCTCATTTTCCACCTTTTCCAGAAGAATTAAGTTGTAAAATAAATGTATCGGAAATACCGCCGCGATCCATCAGAAACTGCGCTTCGCCCTTTTCGAGGTTGATTTTCGATAAATACCCCAGATAAACTTCATCGCCAATCTTAACCTGTTTTACGGCTCCTTGCTGATCCTGAACGAAAGCGGCATTGGCCGTCAGCGCGATTAAGCGACAATTTTCCACATTGATCAAGTTTCCAATATTAGGTGGAAGATAATCGAGGATCAACGGTTTGAATGGATCGAACACGGATTGAGATTGAGTTCGGGATGAAGCATAAGGTCCTAATGCGAGTAAATCCGGATTTTTTGTCTGAGTAAAGAAAATGCCGTTCAATCGGACTACGATATCTAAATCTGCGTCAGAGGTTTTTTCGGTCGATGATTTTAACGATTTCTTTTTTAAACTCAGCGACTCGATCTTGTAAAGAGGTGAACCGTATTCCATCCGCCGGATGAATTGCATCGCCTTGGGAAAATTTCCTTCGCCGGATAATTCGTAGGATGCAGTTGAGACGTTATCTTTACGTTTAACGCCGAGAAGGTTGAACCGGAAGTTAAAAAAAGTTCCGTAACGGTCGATTTCTTCCAGATAACGATAGGTTTGATGAATGGTTTGCTCGGGCAGAATCACTTTCGGATAATATTTGACTTGATCGGAGATTTGCTTTAATTGTTTTTCATATCCGTCGATGCTGGAAAGCGCATTCTGAATTTGAGTCAGGCGATCTTGTTTTGTCTTCAATTCCTGTTCGATCTTAGTGAAATCCTTCCCAAACCTTGCGTTCAGCAGAAAATATCCACCTAAACCGATGAGAACTAAAAAGATCGTGAGAAAGAGACTGTTGCGGACTTCGTATGACATATTCTTTTTCCTATCGAAGTGTAGCGATAAGTTGAGAGGCTTCCAGACCGATTTCACTGGTTGGACTCTGCTTGACTATTGAAAGAAACAAAGTCCGCGCGTCATTATTCCGATTTGTTGCCGTGTAGGCTTTTCCTAAAAAAAGCATTGCGCTTAACTTTTCATCGCTTTGCGGATTTTCCTCGATGAACGTTGATAAAATTTTGATTGCCTCCTGATAATCGCCTGATGAAAAGTAGCATTTACCTATCCAACATTTAGACTTGACAGCATATTTCGTATCACCTGTTCTCGATGCGATCTCTTCGAATGTCGCCAATGCTTCATCAAATTTCTTTTGATTGAATGATTTTATAGCCGTTTCAAACAGAGTTGAGGATTTTTTTATTTTCCCGTGAATATCTTTGTCCGATTCATCTTTGATTGATTGAGTTGGAATTTTAACTACGGGATTGAAACTTTTTTCGTCTTCAGCCACTTTTTCAACAATGATTTTAAACTGATAAACCATGCTTCCCCGAATTTCAATAGGGATGACATTCTCAACACTTGCCGCCGGAAACTGAGCCGCAAGACGGGGCGCCCGATTTCTATAAAGGCTGAACCCAGTTATTTGAAAACCATCGCCTTGCGTCGATATTTCTGTCAGCCAAAGATCGTCACCGGCATCATGAATCGCTTTGATGATTTTGTCAAGCGTATAACTCCACCGATGTGTCCCCGACGATAACGATTCCAGTAATTCAAGTTTTTGTTTACCAAGTTTAGTCTGGATCGTCAGACTGTCCAATTTCGGTTCGACCCAATTCAGTTCGTTTATCGATCGTTCAAGTGAGACTTTTCTCTGGGCGAAATTTGCTTTCGTTTTCGATTTATTTGCGTACTGATGGTTGACCCAAATCGGTGTCAGAAAAATCAGTAAAAGCAATAAATATCCGTGCCATGCGAGTTTAAAAACCTGCTGGCGCCGAATGATGTATTCAGGAATCAATGAAAGAGGGATGATTTTTTCATCATCAGAAAAAAACATAGTGACGGCACTTCCAAGCGGAACGGCAAACTCGGAAACGGTCTTTTGGACTTCTTCGGGAAATCTAAATATTTCCGGTCGGGCTGTGAAATAGGAGACTTCCGTTATTCCTAAACTTTGCTGAAAAACCGGACAGGCGTCAAGCGCGATGGCTTTTCCAGTTAAAATAACGCTGTATCGATCCGGAATATTTCCGAGACTTTGCTCGTAAAGGATTTTCCCGGTAATCGTTTTCAGAATTTGTGGAGAGTTTGCGTCGTCGTCTATTGGAGGGGCTATTTGAGTGATCTGGCCGCCTTTTGTAATGATGATCTTGCTTTCTTGGAGCCCGATATGAACGATGATCAGAACATCGTCATCCGATGGATCATAGTTGAAACATATGAGATTCGATAAGGCGACTTCATCCGGAAGAACGGAGACGAGCCGGAACCGTTTTTTCATTCCGGTTTGAATCGATTCGTACAAATTGACAAGCGGAATTCCTGTACTACATACAAAGGCAAAAACGCAATTCTCTTTCGTTAAAAAATAATCGAATTGGTCGTTCGTTATTTGGGTATTCAGACGCTCTTTGATATCAGTGTATATTTTCTTGCGGCGGGCTGATTTTTTTAATTTTTCATAACCGTTTCGCAACTGGACAATGTGCGATAGGGAAGAAGGAATATTAACGGAGTAATTGAATTGCTTTGCCGGCGCTGATTGTAAAATGGACAGTAGAATGCTTTCGTTGGATTGTTCTTCCGTCATTTCAGTTTCGGGCGCAGTTTCCAGTGAAGCGGTCACATCTTTTTCACCCGAACCAAAAATGTCTTCTGCTGAAAGAGCGGGACGGCCGTTTGTTTCGACCGTCAGTAATTCGTCGGTTGTTACTTTCAACGGTTCAATAAATTTCCGTTTTTCACATGTTTCTACAACGATGCAACCCTTTTCCGGTTTGCAGAACAGAGAAGTCAATTCGATCCCGTCCACGTGAAGTGCGAGTAGTCTTTTTTTTGATGATAATCGGGCCGGTTTTTTAGACTTTGAACTTGGCAATTTCTTCGAACCTCTTTTTATTATTTGCGTTCGCCCATCCTTCTTCGTATGAAATAATTTTTTCGTCATATAGACGTTTTAAGTCCTGTTCCATCGTGATCATTCCAAGTTGAGATGATTGCTGGATCATCTGATATATCTCGTCCAAATTATCATTTTTTATCGCGGCGCGAATGGATGGGATCATCAGCAGGACTTCCTTGGCAAGAACCCGTTTATTGTCAAGTGTTCGAGGAAGTTTCTGAGAAATGACTACAGTTAAAACATCGGCAAGCCGTTCACGAACCCGTCCCTGTTCATTCGTTGGAACTTCGGCAATGATCCTGTTGATACTTTCAACAGCAGAAGAAGTATGAAGTGTCGAGAAGACTTTATGACCGCTATCGGTAATTTCCAATGTCGTGATAATGGTATCTGCGTCACGCATTTCGGCGATAACGATTATATCCGGATCCTGTCTCAAAGCCTGCATGGCTCCTTCTTTGAAGGAAAGGACGTCGGTTCCGACGCTTCGATGCCGGACGACGCATCTTTTTGGATCATGAACATGTTCGATTGGATTGCCGATGATGATGATAGAGGAATCCACTGTCCGGTTGTTTGCATCGATGATCGAATCCAACGTTGTGCTTTTCCCGGAACCGGTTATGCCCGTTACTAAAACCAGACCGCGTTTGACGAATTTTAAACTGAGTGCCTTGAGAACTTCGGGATTAAAATTGTACGCGGAAATCGGACGAACCTCCGAACTGATCAGTCGCATATTCATCGCGAGGTGTTCAAGATCGAAATAAACGTCAGCGCGAAAACGCTGGAGCGAGCCGCCTTCACTGATGCTATATGAAAAATCGACATTTCGGTATTTGATCAGGTCTTGCGTCTGCTGTTCCATGAGTATGTTTAAAATTAGAGTGTCGGTCTCAGTTTCCGAATATTGACCTAACACGGAATCCGCTATTTTTTCTCCGTGGATACGAAGCCAGATGCTTCCGCGACAACCAAAAGAACCTAAATCGATATCGGAGGCATTTTTCGCGCGCATCTCGATAAGAAATGCATCGATGAGTTTTCGAAGTATCAATCGCTTGTCCGGATCGAAGTCTTTCAATTGATTAATAAGAAATTGGAGGCGTCCGATCCCATATAAAAAATTAGGAACTGAGTTGTTGAAATTTTGAAGTATCTGACGCGCTGTTTCGATCAAGTTTGAGTCCATCGTCATACCTTATCGGTTACGCAATTTTAGTTCCAATTCGCAGACCCGGCGGTTAGTCAACACGAGTTTTCGCCGCATTACTTCGAGAACATTCACCGTATAAATGGAAAAAATACGCTGTTCCTGTCTCGAGAAGAAATCCATCATGACGTGCCGGTTGAATTTGAGAAGTGTCGTCGGAGATTCTGTTTTAACTGAGGCGATACGGTAATGATCGCGAAAAATGACAAGTTCTCCGAAGACGTCGCCTTTTGTCAATGTTGCCAGTTTGATGCCTTCCCGCCAGACAGTGACCGAACCTTCGCAGATAATATAAAAATCTCTGCCGATGTCGTCTTTGCGGATTACTTCTTCTTCGGGTGGAAAGTTGTACTCTTCACCGAGTTCGAGAAATTTTTCGGCCACATCCTGCGGAAAATTGGAAAGAATAAGCGGTAGTTTTCTGAAGGATATATAACAGTCCCGTTTTTTCGATTTGATCTTGATTGACGATGAATCCGGGTAATCGTTCAATTCTTCCGCTAAGTCTGCTTTATCATCCATATTTAAATCGCTTTTAGGTTGTTTGGCGTTACTTGTCCCTGCCATTCCGCCGTTCCTAATCGTTCCTGATAATAGAAAGGCGTTTCGACGGTTAAAGAAATACCGATTGTTCGGATTTCGGAAGAAACGATCGTCGGATTTCCCCCGGAGTTGAAATAGGTCAATTCCAGACGAGTTATCCCGAGTGCAACATCGAATTCCGTTCCGTTGACCGACCGATACAGATAACGATCATTGGTGTTTTCCGTTCTGGTAACATCTTCTGTGCTCCCTAACCTGTATGAAACGGTGTCAACGTCTCCGTCTTTATCAATATCGGAGATGAAGGAAATGCTCGAGTCTGAAATCGATTGAACGGATTCTGTAGCGGTTTCGAGACCTTGACCGATTTTACGAATGTCCGTTAGAAGTATTGTCGCGATATTCGCGGCGTTTTTTTGTGCGATGACATTTAAAGAATTGACGGTGTTCGATTCCATAATCTGCCCGTCTAAAGTTAAAAGCGAGATGATGAAAATCCCAGCGATTAAAAAAGTACCGGCAAGCTCGATATCCATTACTTAGTGAACCTCAATAATTATAGTATGAAAAAACCCGGCTGATTGTCACCGGCTCGGGAATGAATTCGCTTGAAACCGTGACGTTCAGCCGTTTTAAGTAAGTTTGATCGGATTGAAAATTGACCGGATCGTCTTCACTAACATAACCGACTGTTGAGGTAATTTCAAATTGAATTCCGTTGACCGCCGTGTCGCTCATGGTGAGCCCGTTAAAATCATCGATATCATCAAAATCAGGATAAACCTCTCCGGATTCGGCTCCAAGTA
>JAQUKI010000061.1 GCA_028719225.1 Fidelibacterota bacterium
GAGGACATTTTTTAGAGAATACGCTGTTGTCTTTGTTATTGTTGCCATATTATTTAATCAAGGAATTTCGGGTAATATTACCGATATATACCAATTAAAATTTATTTCTCCTTCGGAGTTAATTGAGTCGCTGGGTTTGCAGGAATCTTCACCAGACGGTTATATAGTACCTGTTGATAATTCGAAGGTAAACCTACGGATTAATAAATTGAATAATAAGATTTTACTTATCGGAAATGATCCGGAGGTTAAAACAGTAAAAGAATTGATTTCTTTTATGGATGTCCCTGCCAGGCAAATAATAGTTGAGGTAAAAATAATCGAGATCGATGATTCGAAAATCAAAGAGACAGGAATAAACTGGCAGGAGATTATCGATGGTATCAATTATAGTGTATCATATAGAACAGGTTCAGATGAGCAGGTATCAAAGAGAAACCAGGAATCAGATATTGATGGTTCTGTAACTGAAACGGTAACAGATCTCACCACTAGTTCGAATAGTACAAGTAAAGGATTAAATATTAGCCTGGGTTCAGTGAGTTTTGGTGAGATTCTTAAAATTATTGAAGAAACAAATGCTGGAACAATAACCAATGCGCCACGAATAGTTACGATAAATAATAAAACTGGAAAAATCATAGATGGTAATAGGATCACATATGTTTCCCGTTATTCCAGTTATACCAATTTATTCGAGACACAGGAGTTAACTACAGGTCTATCAGTAGAAGTTACACCGACAATTGGAGATGGTGATTATCTAAAAATGGCTGTGATAGCTAAGTTAACGACATTAGGTTCAATAATATCCGGAAGTCCGAGTGAAACCGGACAAATAATTGAAAACACTATTATTGTGAAAAATAATGAGCCTTTTTTAATGGGCGAATTTAAACAGACACAAAATAGTAAGAATAAAAAGCGAGTTCCGGTGATAGGGGCAGTTTTGCCATTTCTATTTTCGCAGGATGTTAATGTAACGTCAACAAAACATATTCTTTTGGTATTAAAACCTGAAATTATTGATTTAAATCCTGCATCGATTCCCGATATAAAATAATGGGCTAACCATTGGCTTCACCTAACGTCGGGAGATGTTTTTTGATTGCTGATTTTGCGAGTTTATGAAGTGTTTTTGAGATGTTTGAAAATTTGCGTGTTCAATCCCACCGTAGGTGAACGTTGTCCGTTAGACCATATTAAAAATAGGAGATAGATTATATGAAATTAAAAACATGTATGTTGCTAATTATGTTTTTATTTCTATCGATTCAATTACGATTTCTTAGTTGTGATAATGGGAATGAAGATGTATTGACTTCACCAATTTATGAAACCAATAGTGAATATTTCGTTTCTGTAAGAGTTGTATCTTTTGGTGGTGTTAGTGGCTGTTCATCAGTTTCAGTATATAAAGGCGATGAACCAATTGACGCAGAAGTTAGAATCAACGAGGTTTTATTATCTCCAGCGATGGAAAGTACTCCATATGGATTATATGAGGAAGACGGTGATTCATTATCTTATTCTCAAAAGATGAGATATGATATTGAGGTTACTCGAAATGATACACTCATTGCATATGGTACAACCTATATGCCAACGAATCCAACAATTACAAATCTTCCATTTTTATATTATCATAAATTAAATAAAGATTTAAATATAAAATGGACTAAATCACAATACGCAACATCATTAGAGATAATTGTATATTGGGAAAATGAAGATGGTAGTGATATGATATTTGACACAGGTTTAATATCGCCGAATTTGACTAGCTATACAGTACCTGACACAGTATTTTCTAAATATGGGATGTATGCAATTGGAATTACAGCCTTTAATGGAATCAACGCCGGGATGGATTTCGATTCTTTATCAATTAGTAATAATGATAATATTGGGTGTAATATACATAATTCAAGAGGTAGTCTAGTTGCAGTGAATATGTATCCAAATTATGATGGATTAATGATATATGTTGATTCAACTGAAGCAAATTTGTCAAAGATGGTTAATAAGAAATATACAGGTCGACCGATTGGAGAAATATTCGAAGAAAGGATATTAAATAAATTATCCCATAATAAATCGTTAAAAAAGTACATAAGAAATCAATAACTTGGTCTAACCATGGTATGGAGATAACTCGGTGGGGCGTTCGACGAATTTGAGATTTCAGACTTTTCAAAGGGTTTTTGAAAATCAAATTATTATCGCTTCGTTTCACCTCGTGCCTCATTATTGACCGTTAGGTTGTATTTAGAGAATATTTCTTGCTTAGTTTGTATATTACAGTAGAAAATATAATATAATTAAATAGGTACATATTAAAAAAAATAAGTAAGGAAATAATCTACATGTTTACTAAAACAAGCGTATTCGATATTGCTAAAAAACAAAGACAAGCAGCACAGAATATATTAGAAGAGCTTCGATTAATTGAAAAGTGGCAACATTTTGGCCGACCTATTATAGTTGGTGCAATGGCATATGACCTTATGATAGATGTAGATATAGATATAGAAATCTATTGTCCCGATCTTAAAATAGAGCATGGATTTAAAGTGCTATCAGAATGCGCCCAAAATATGAAAGTAAAGCAGATAGAATATGTAAATGCATTAGAAAGTGATGATAAAGCATTATACTGGCAGATAAAATATCAGGAATCTGAAGGAATAACTTGGAAGATAGATATGTGGTCTGCTCCGGAAGACTATAATCTTCCTCGTAGTGAGGACTTCATTTTACCGATGCAAGAAGCATTAACAGAAGAGACTAGAGAAGCAATTTTAAGGTTGAAATTACTACGAAATGATGACCCTAGTTTTCAATGTCTATCAATTGATCTATACCGGGCAGTACTTGAAGATAATGTGCGCAAGATAGAAGAATTAAAGCAATGGATAAAAGTAAACGATATTGGAAAACTTACAAACTGGAAGCCTTCGAAAGGAAAAATAACAAAATTTGAACAGCCAACCTAACTATCGCTTGAAGCCAACGCCTAAAGCCCTTCGATGAAATTGAGGTTTGAGAGTTTGCTGAAAGAACTGTTGATAAGTTTCAACACAATGCTTCGAAATCCGGCGTGGCTCATGCATGATCGTTATGACGTAAAAACGAACATATCTAATATTACCTTATCAGTTTTAGTATTTCTCTTACTATGTGTAGGTCGTTGTTCAGATAAAAATGAAGAAATAGATGAATATGGACTTACGCCTGATTTTGTGTCAAAATTCGAATATCATTACTCTGGAGGATATGATGTACTAACTGATGGAATGATTATTGGATATTTTTCACGAATTTCATTTGACAATTATCTTGAGAATTACAAAATGATTTATCATGAAGACACTACATTATATCAAATAGATGATACCAGAAAAGTATCTGATAATTCGATAGATACATTAAAAAGCGTATTTGAGCAAACAGGTTATTTTTTATTTCCATATTCATTGCCTGTATTAACAGACTCGTCAAGAAGATATACTCCGGCATCTACTGAATTTTATGCATACCGAAAAAATATTACCGACACTTTAAAAATCCTATTAGTTGATAATGGAATAGTAAATAGCTATTTTCCTGAAGAATACCGGGCATTTAGAACGTTATTCAATAATGTTTGGGCAAAGATTGAAGATAGTGTGCCTTAACAATCGTATGAAACCGAAACTTCGTACTGTTGGTTTGGGCTATATTTGCGAGTTTCCTTATTGTTTTTTCCACAATTGCAATTAATACGACTCATGAATTGGTTATCACGAAGGAATTGATTTTGTAAGTTTTTTATTAGAAATAATTTACTGAAACGGGTAGGATCGGAAAAGGTCTTGCCCGTTTTTTTTCAGAGAATCTCAAAGACACCAAGAACAGGAAGTCTAATCCAATTTCATATAGCATCGTTATCAGTTCAAAGTAAATATATCGCTAAAATAATAGTGTTAATTCGCATTCATTTGTGGTTCTTTTCCTGATATTTGTGACTTTATGATTATAGAAGGGGCAACAAATGAACCAATTCTATAATTCCGGTTTTGTCTGAAATAGTAGTGACAAAATTCAAAAAAACCCTCTAAATTTGGCCGACTTTTTGAGATTCTGAACATTGGAAAGTTACAATAAGGAGTCACGTTTAGATGAATTTGAGGACTTTTAAAAAGGGTGTCCGCCCGTCTGAATTTAAGGAGTTTACCGACGGGAAAAGCATTGAAATATTACCGCTTCCGAACGAAGTGTTCATTCCCGTTCAACAGCATATCGGCGCGCCCTGTAAACCAGTCGTCGAAAAGGGAATGGATGTTAAAACCGGACAGATTATTGCGACTGCCGGCGGCTTTGTTTCCAGCCTGATCCACGCGACAATCTCCGGAAAAGTAAAAGCGATTGAATCCTTTCCGCATCCGTTAGGCGGTCAGGGATTGATGATCCAGATCGTCAGCGACGGTAAAGACGAATGGATCGACACCGGTGAAGATAACCCGAAGGTTCGGGATTGGGAAAAATTATCGAAAGACGAGATCATTACGGCCATTCAAAACGCCGGGATCGTTGGAATGGGCGGAGCGGCGTTTCCGCTTCATGTCAAACTCAGTCCGCCGAAAGGCAAAACGATCGATACATTCATCCTCAATGGGTGTGAATGCGAACCGTTTTTAACTGCCGATCATCGGATGATGCTCGAGCAAACAGATGATGTCGTACTCGGTGTCCGGTTGATCATGAAAGCGCTTGGCGCGGAAAAAGCGATCATCGGGATCGAAGCCAATAAACCGGATGCGATCGAAAAGATAACCAAAGCCATTGTGCCGTTTCCAAACATAACTGTCCAACCGCTCAAAGTTAAATATCCGCAGGGCGCGGAAAAGATGCTGATCAAAGCCGCTTTGGACAGAAATGTTCCAGCCGGAGGCTTGCCGATGGATGTCAATGTCGTTGTGAACAACGTCGGGACTGCGATAGCGGTGACCGATGCTGTCATGAGAAAACGGCCGGTTATCGAAAGAGTTGTGACCGTTACCGGCAAAGGAATCCGCGAACCGAAAAATGTGTTAGCAAGGATTGGAACGCCTTTCCAGAATCTGATCGATTTCTGCGGAGGTCTCACTGAAGATGCGGCAAAAGTACTGATGGGCGGTCCGATGATGGGCGTCACTCAGCATACGCTTGCCGTTCCGGTCATCAAGGCCACAAGCGGGATCGTCTGCCTGACTTTCGAATCAGTTGTTGAGAAAACCGAATATCCGTGCATTCAATGCGGAGCGTGCATTCGTGTTTGCCCGATGGATTTAATGCCGACCCGGTTGGCACGTTTTGCTCAGAACTGTAAGTGGGACGAAGCGGAAAAATTTGGAATCGTCAACTGCATCGAATGCGGTTCCTGTGCTTTTGTCTGTCCGTCGAATATACCGTTGGTTCAGAGAATCCGGATCGGGAAATTGAAAGTGAATGAAATTCGTCGAAAACAAAAGACTGCTGAAAAAGTCGAGAGTATTTAACTCATCGTATTTAGTCGTTTGGAACGAATCAAATAGAGGAAATTGATTAGAATGGACGAGAAACAGAATATCAGGACTGAAGAATCCGAAAAGAACGCTTCGGCTAAAACCAATCCAGCGCCTTCCGTTAAGCCAGTGGAAAAAAAGTTGTTCTTCCTGTCGTCATCGCCGCACATGAAAGCGCCATCTGACGTTCGCATGATCATGTGGATTGTCATCGCCGCTTTATTGCCTGCAGTCGGTTTCAGTGTGTACAATTTCGGATTTCATAGTTTAATCACGATCGCGGTTTCTATTCTTGCCGCCACGATAACCGAAGAGATCGTCAATCTGGCCCGAAAACGTAAAATGACGATAAATGATGGAAGCGCCGTTCTGACCGGCTTGCTTTTAGCGATGACATTACCGCCGTCGTTACCGCTGAGCATGGTCGTGATCGGATCCGTCTTCGCTATTTTTATCGGAAAACAGATTTTCGGCGGTTTGGGTAATAACATTTTCAATCCGGCGCTGATCGGTAGGGCATTCCTTCAGGCGTCATTTCCAATTCCCATGACGACATGGACGATACCGAGAACAGTTGACGCGATCAGTTCCGCCACGCCGTTAGGTTTATTTAAATTTGAAAAGACATTGACGCCGACATATGATCTGTTTATCGGAACAGTCGGCGGTTGTATCGGCGAGACGAGCGCGTTGTTTATTCTCATTGGTGGATTGATACTTATATTGCTCCGCATCGCCGACTGGCGCATTCCGGTCAGTTATCTGGGAACGGTCGTTATTTTCAGCGGAATCCTGTGGATAGTCAATCCGGTGAATTTCCCCAATCCGGCTTTTCAACTGTTTGCAGGCGGATTGATGCTCGGAGCGTTCTTTATGGCAACGGATATGGTAACTTCGCCGGTGACACCGAAAGGGAAGTGGATATTCGGCGTCGGCGCCGGAATCATTCTGATATTGATCCGGCAATTCGGCGGATATCCCGAAGGTGTGATGTATTCGATTCTGATCATGAACTGCGTAACGCCGTTGATTAATCGGTTCACACGCCCGCGATATTTTGGGGAGATCAAACAATGAAAAAAATGAATAAATCGATTTATTTGGTGGTTGTCTTAACCGTGACAGCTGCAATTTCCGGCGGAATTCTGGCCTACTTCGACTCGTTCACATCGAAACGAATCGCCGATTTTCAAAAGAGCGAACAGGTGAAGTCGGTGCAGGTTGTATTGCCGGGATCAGTTACTTCGGAATCTAAAATGCTCGATGGCGTCGAGTTTTTCATTGGAAAAGATGACGCCGGCAAACCTGTTGGTGTAGCGTTCGTTGCAACCGGCGCCGGATTTCAAAGCACAATTAAAGTTCTGGTCGGGATGGACCCAACCATGCAAACAATTCTGGCAATGAAGATCATGGAACAGGCGGAAACGCCCGGACTTGGCACAAAAATCGTTAACGATCAGACAAATAAAACAAATCCGGGATGGTTTATCAAGCAATTCGAAAATTTGAGCGTAGCGAACGGGATTTCGTACCTCAAAGGTCAAAAGCCGAGCAAACCGGGCGAAATTCAAGCGATCACCGGTGCAACTGTCTCGTCGGCTGCTGTCGTTAATCTGCTGAATGCCAGCATTACGAGCAACCGGGAAATATTTTTAAAAAGCGGAGTGAAATAATATGTCAACCGGAAAAGTAACTGTCTGGAAAGATTTTGCGAAAGGACTATGGGACGAAAATCCGTCTCTGCGCATGTTGCTGGGTTGTTGCCCGACACTCGCGATGACGACATCTGCCATCAATGGTTTTTCGATGGGAATCGCAGTGATTTTCACGCTAATTTGTTCCAGCGCGATCATCTCGCTGATGCGCAACCTGATCCCAAAAGAGGTTCGGATCGCAACTTACATCATCATTATTTCGACGTTCGTGACAGTCGTTGACCGAACGATGGCGGCTTTCCTGCCAGCGATCAGCAAAGCGATGGGACCGTTCATTCCGTTGATCGTCGTCAACTGTATCATCCTCGGTCGCGCAGAAGCCTTTGCATCGAAAAATACTGTCGGACGTTCGATCATCGACGCAATGGGAATGAGTATTGGTTTTACGTTGACACTGACTTTTCTCGGTTCGCTTCGCGAGTTAATCGGCGCCGGAACGATATTTTCGTTTCAGATAATGCCCGAAAGTTTTATACCGTGGGCGGTTATCGTTCTGCCTCCGGGAGCATTTCTAATGCTTGGATTGATCATTGGAACGGTTAATTGGCTCAACACGCAGATCACGAAAAAAACAGCCCATTGACAGATAGAAAATGCAGAATAAACATACATTGAATAGATAATTTCCGGGAGTTTTATGCAACTCATCATCATCATCATTTCTTCGGTTCTAATCAACAACTATGTGTTGGTACAATTTTTAGGCATTTGTCCATTTATCGGCGTCTCGAAAAAACTGTCGCCGGCCATCAGCATGGGAGTGGCGACGACCTTCGTTATGACGATCACCGCCGCTGTGGCGTGGATCATCAACCAATATATTTTAATCGGATTGAACCTGCAGTTTTTGGAAATTGGCTCGTTCATTCTTGTCATCGCCGGATTGGTGCAGTTGGTCGAAATGTTCATAAAGAAGACCAGTAAACCACTGTATGACGCACTGGGTATTTTCCTGCCATTGATCACGACGAACTGCGCGATCCTCGGCCTTGCGTTGCTGTTGGTCATCAAAGAATATAATTTTATCGAGAGCATCGTCTTCGGATTCGGTTCGGGCGCTGGATTTACGCTGGCGCTGGTTATTATGGCCGGTATTCGTGAAGAACTGGAATTGGCTGACGTGCCGTCGTATTTTAAAGGCGCGCCGATAACGCTGATCACTGCGAGTTGCATCGCACTGGCGTTCATGGGCTTTGCGGGTTTGATTTAATTAACGGGAGTTGAAAGAAATGTTTACAACCATTTTATACGCGGTTTTGAGCATGGGAGGTTTAGGATTATTATTCTCGGTGCTCATCGCGCTGGCCAATAAAAAACTTGCCGTCGAAGAAGATCCGCGAATTACGGAGATTGCTGAATTGTTACCAAACGCCAATTGCGGCAGTTGCGGGTACGCCGGATGCGCCAATTTTGCAGAAAATTTAGTCGGCGGAAAATCTCAGATCAATAATTGCTCCGTCTGCGGGAACGATGCGAAGGAAACAATCGCCCGAATTCTGGGCGTAGATGTCCAGACAGGCGAACACCGCGTGGCGGTAGTTTTCTGTCAGGGCGGTAAATCGAATGCTACCAAGAAAGGTGATTATCGCGGCGTCAAAACTTGTTTGGCGACTACGTTTGTTTCAGGCGGCGAACGGGCATGTAACTATGGCTGCATTGGTTATGGCGATTGCGTAACTGCCTGTCCGTTTGACGCGATTCATATCAACGATGAAGGTCTGGCGACTGTCGATCGGAAAAAATGTACCGGTTGCGGAACCTGCGTTTCCGCTTGTCCGCGCGGCGTTATCGAAATGCATCCGATCAGTCATCACGTTTTTGTCCAGTGTAAAAATATCGACAATCCAAAAGTAGCCCGGAGTGTTTGTAAACATGCCTGTATCGGCTGTATGATTTGTGAACGCGCTGTCCAGGGTGTCGGCTTCAAAGTCACGAACAATCTGGCGAAAGTCGATCACGTACAGTACACCAAGGAATTGGTATTGCCAACTGACAAATGCCCGACGAAAGCCATCGTCATTTTAGGACAAGCCGATGAATCCTGAACCGAGAAGAATTCCGGAACCTGAGGCCGATTACGGCGAAGTCATCGAGTTAAAAGATGATTTAGCGATCGTACAAATGCAGACATCGGATTCCTGTCACAGTTGCCGCGCCAGGATTATTTGCCAACCGAACAGCACCGGACAGCGGATTCTTTATGTTAAAAATACGCTCGGCGCTAAAATCGGAGACAAAGTCAATCTGGAACAAAGCGGCGTCAATCAGATCAAACTCATTTTTATGCAATATGGCGTTCCGCTACTGAGTTTTCTGGTCGTGATAATCGTCGCGAATCGGTTTATCACAGAGAAATCGAATGGAATCCCACCGGAAGTTATGCAGTTGATCGTTGCCTTGGTTTTTATGATTTTATCCGGTGTCGTAACCTATCTCTGGAGCAAAAGGAAAGCCACACAGAACTTTTCTATTTTTCGTATGAAATCAATTGAAAGAGAATAAACCAATTACTTGAAAATTCCGATGAAATTGAAGAAACAAAATATCGTTTTCACGACAATCCTGTTAGCAAGCCTGTTGCTCGGCCTCATTTTTACGAATTGCTCCAAACAAGATGAGTTCGTCGAGGCGAAAGAAACACGCTTACTGATGGGAACGGTCGTCGAGATCACCGTTCTCGATACTTCTGAAGTTGCAGCCAAAGCAGCGATCACAGACGCTTTTAACGAAATCAGTCGAATTTCTACCGTTTTTTACGAAGGGAATCCGAACAGTCCTGTCTATGCTTTTAACCACAGAACCCGGAATGAAGTCGTGATTCCATCGGAAGTGCTGGGATTGGTTGAGAGAAGTATGGATATTTCAAAGAAATTGGATGGCGCGTTTGATATAACCGTCGGCGGGTTACTTCCGCTCTACAAGTTCAAAGGCGATTCGCTCACTCCGCCTTCAATGAAAGATATTCAGGCGGTTCTGCCGTTTGTCGGATTTAGGTATCTGTCGATCAATTCCGCTGAGAATATTCTTTCTTGTAAGAATCGAAAGACTCAAATCGGTACCGGCGCAGTCGCTAAAGGATATGCTGTCGATCGGGCTATCGAAGTGCTACAATTAAGAAATGTCAAAGGCGCTATCATCAATGCCGGTGGCGATTTACGGACATTGCCTCGTCCTGACGGTAAATACTGGCGCGTCGGAATTCAACATCCGCGCAATCGAGGCGAGATATTGAATGTTCTTGTCATTGGTAACGGGGCAGTAACCACTTCAGGAGATTACGAAAAGTACTTCTTCTATCAGGGAAAACGAATTCATCATATCCTCAATCCTAAAACGGGACTTCCAGCCGATTCCTGTCAGTCCGTTACGATTATTGCCCCAACAACGGAACTTGCCGATGCGTTAGTGACCGGAATGTTTGTTTTGGGTGTTACAAAGGGAATGGAACTTATCCAACAATTTCCCGAAATCGAAGCGATGTGGATACGTGCCGACGGGAAACGGTTTGAGACGGCTGGTTTTAATAAGTATTGTCCCACAAAATAAAACTGTTATTTGATACAGTTGATCGTTTAAACCTTTCATTTGAATAAATTGAAAGAAATGGAGTCAACATGACACGAGAAAGTATCTTCATATTCATACTTGTTTTACTCATCGGTGTGACTTCCTTGTTCTCGACAGCAGGAAAAGTTTACCTCGTTTTGGCATCAGACACCGCGATCTGGGATGGAATGAATACGGACGAATTTAACTGCACCTATACGGCATCTCTTTTCACAAATCCTGATATGAACTGTTATAAAGTCATGAATACGGCATTCCGCGAACCCTTTAAAGACTCTTACGGTCAACCGGTAAAAATGACATGGTATATGATGGGTGGTAATATCTTTCGATATGCTACCAATAAAAATATACCCATCCCAAATACGATGACGCTGTATTATATGAAAAAATATCACAGTGAAGCCGTCCTGCAGACCGGCGACGAATTATCCATCCATTATCATACATTTGCCTGGACGGATTACGATAAGGACGGGAAATGGTATTGGAATCAGGCATTGGATTTCAATGAGTGTCGCGAAGACTTCGACTTCACCTTGTGCCAGTATTTACTCGAAGAAGAAATCTTTCCGGTTTCGTTCAGAAGCGGCTGGCATTATATGGATAATAACTGGCAACATTATCTCAACCAGATAACACCGTATAGTTTGCATAATGATTATCCATCTGATCGAATCGATACGGTCGAACCGCTGGATAACACATATCATTGGAGACAGGCTTCTTCACAATGGACAGCCTACAGACCGTCCGACGAAAACTATCAACTTCCCGGAAATGGTGCCGGCTTCGTAGTACGTTCCCGTCATTTCAATTCGTTTAATGCAAACGGATTGCTGGATCAGATTTTTGCCGAAGCGGATAAAGGAACTGATCAGATTGCCTGTATTTGGGGACATTTACCGGAGACCGATTTTCTGACTAATATTGCGAAAATCGACAGTCTCGCACATCTTGCCGCAGAAAAATATCCCAATGTAAAATTCGCCTATTGCACAGGGACTGAAGCATTGCAAAAGTATAGAAATACATCCGATTTTACAGCGCCGGTTTTAACATTTGAATCCGAGACCGTCGGCGACAGCGTATATTTGACGGTCAGAACGGACGAGCCGATTTTCCAGCGTGTTCCTTATATTGCAGCGAAAGATGTTTATGAAAACTATTTTGTGGTTCCCTGTGAGTTGACCGGTACAAATCAATGGCGAAGCGTTAAAGCGGTTGATAATAATTTAATCGCGAAGGTTGGCGTGGCAGTTTGCGACACACTTGGAAATCAATCGATGAAATTCATCAATTTCCGTCCTGACGATATTTATATCGATAATCTGGAAAACGGCTACAATGAAATTCGTGGAAGTTGGACGCAATCTACGAAAGCTGCATGGGGGACAGATTCGAAAACTGTAACCGTAGCGACCGGCGATAC
>JAQUKI010000062.1 GCA_028719225.1 Fidelibacterota bacterium
AACCGAATTTTCTGGGCGTCCGGAACGGCATTTTTGGCAAGAAGGCAAGCGCTGATCGATGCCGGTTTATTCGACGAAACATTTTTCGCGCACATGGAAGAGATCGATCTCGAGTGGCGTTTACAATTAATGGGATATTCGGTGGTCGCCGAACCCAAAGCCGTCGTCTGGCATCGCTCCGGATATACGCTCGGAGCCGATTCGCCGTATAAAAAATATCTCAATCATCGAAACAGTTTGCTGATGTTTCTCTCAAATTACCGCCTTCCGCTGACGCTTTATCTGACTCCGTTACGGATCGCTCTGGACGATATGGCGCTGGTTTTTTCATTGGCGAAAGGCGATTTCGGACGCGCGTGGGCAATCCTAAAAGCGCACGGCTGGATTCTTGCGCATCCCGGAGCCATTTACCGGAAGCGAAAAACCGTTGCGTCGATTCGCCGAAAAAGTGACGGTGAAATATTACAGGGATTGTATCACGGTTCATCCGCGCTGGGTTATTATTTGCTGGGAAAAAAGACCTCCGCCGCGCTGAAGCGTTAAAGGCAATTATTTCTCGTTAAGAACTTTTTGGTACGTATCTTTGTTGTCCGGGTCGAGCGCCATCAGCCGGTCGATCTGTTCGGCTGTTCCGAAATCTTTCAGAATTCTGATCAGGTCGCGGGCATGAGCATCCAGAAAAACATGCGTGTAGCGTTCGCGGGCGTTTTCCTCGAACATCGCCGTCAGGTTATTCAGAAAACGATCGATCGCCGGTGAAATTTCATCCATTTTTCCCTGATCGATCAAATCGACGATCATCCAGTAAGCATATTTGCTCAGGCGATAATTTCTGACCCGAAGCAGTTCGTCGAAATCCGTTAAACGATCTTTCCATCCCCACGCTTTATCGGAAACCTGTGCGCGGGTAGCTACGTCTCTGGCTTTTTCGTAAGCGCTATTGCCGCCGAGCGGATCGTATGTGTCGAGTTCGGCGGCGATCATCATCCATCCATAGAAATCCAGAACGCTGAGAAGGGAATGCGCCATTTCGATATGCCCGATCGGGTCGTTCGTGTTGTAAACGAATTTGAACGATTTTTCGTAGAACCGGTTATCGGCAACTTCGTTGGAAATGAATATTTGTGCCGTGAAAATGCGTTCGGCGCCGGTCATATTGACGCTTTGCGGGAACATGCTGATTTTCAGCGGAATGTCGATGCCGTATGAATTTTCGATCCATGTGTAATTCTTGAAATATGCCGGGATCAATTGTTCGAGGGTTTTGAGGTCGCCCCGTTCTTTTTCCGGCATGCGATCGGTGGAAATTTCAACCGTTACATTTGTGAACTGAGGCGTCGCCTGAACGGCGAAAATCAGTACGAACAGGGCGATGAACCACGTCTTTTTCATATCGAATCCTTCCGTTTGGCGCGTCTGGAGCAGAAAATGGACTTGTTTTCGATCGGTTTCATATCTTGCATCACAATATAACCAATTTGATTAAAAGTTGGAAAGCTCTATCCAATATTTTCATTGAAAATCAGCAATTTTCTATTTATTCTTACCACAGAATCGATAAATCATGAAATGGAGATGATATGTTTCGACAAAAATTATACTTCAGACCTGTCCAACTATTCCGGTTTTTAACAATCGCAACAATGTTTCTGCTGATTTCCGGCGAAACGGTTTTCGCGCAAAGACGATTGACGAAAGAGGCGCGGCCGTCGTGGACGGAAAAAATAATGCCCGGCTATTTCGTCGGTATGTCCAACCGATATTCCGATGAAGCCGAAGCGCGGACGAACGCGCTCAACGACGCCAAACGGCAGATCATCGAATCGCTGGGCGTTATCATCGACAGTGAAACCAAAGATTCCATCATCGAGAAATCCGGAAAAACGACCACTGTGGATGCTTTTATGAGTTCGAGCGTGAAAGCCATTTCCAAAGCCATCATCGCGGTTTCTCCCGAAAAGGTATTCGTCGAACAATGGCAGGAAGGCTCGGGAAGAAAGGCGAAAATTTCGTATCAGGCTTTCGTGCTCGTTCCGTTTTCCGAAGAATCTCACCGCGCGTTCATGAAGGAAATGACGGATGAAACGATGAATGTCGGCAGGAAACAACTGACCGCGTCGCTCGATCTGGCTCGCGGCGGAAATGTATTTCTCGCAATCCAACAAATTCGGGAGGCGCAGACAAATTTTACGCCGATATTATCGCTGACCGGTCTTTCGCCGGCGACTATTTCTCAGATCAAGGCATTCAATGAAGGTTTTAAAGCGTTGGCCGACGCGATGCAGGGAAGCATCACGATCGAAGGTTCCGGCGAGAAACAACCGGTCAAACTCGGCGCGGCTCTGGAACAGCCGCTGACTGTATCGGTTTTCTGGACGGAAGGCGCCAAACGTTATCCAATTCCCAATTTGCCGGTCGATTTTTCACTGATGCAGGGTAAGGCGACATTTGCGCCGCAGGGACAAACGGATGCGTCGGGTCAGGCGGTTTGCGAAGTCCGAAACGTCGAGTCGGCGGGAAAGATCGTCATTCAGGCGAAAGTTCATTTTCCGGAAGAATTCAAGATTGCACAGGATACGCATATGTTCAATCTTCTGCCGGAAAATCGCGTTGTCGTAAAGATCATCGAAATGAATGTTGGCAAACCGGTACAGATTTCGTATCTCGAAAACGCGTTGATGGGAAAATTCACCGGCGCAGGCTTTACCGTTGTGGAAAATGATTTATTTCAGAAATTGTCGCCGAACGAGATCGAAACCGGTAAACCGGAAATGATTTTCGAGACGGCGAAAAACACCGGCGCGGATTTGGTGATCGTCGGAACGATTTGCTCCAGTCAGATCAACAAAATTCAGGAAGGATTATACATCGGACGCGCGCGCGGTACACTGAAGGTTTTCAACATTCAGAAACAGACGGTCGTCGGGAACTATATGGTCGAGGATAAAAACGGCGGCAACTCCGAGGAAAACGCCGGATCGAAAGCCATCACGAAAGTCGGCGATCTGCTGGTTCAGAAATTGATGACCGAAATGGGGTTATGAAAAATAGCCGCGGATTTGCACGGATTAATACGGATAAGTAAACGATAAAACCAGTTTTCGCTATGCCAAACTGGTTTTGGCTGACTTTCCGCAGTCAGAGAGTCTATCATGGAAAAAAACCTCTGTGTGGTTTCAAGAATATATCCCATCAGGTTTGAGAACCTGACGGAATGATAAAATCCGTTTGTCAATTTCGATACCCTCTGATAACTGCGGCATGACTATAATGTCGCGTAAATCCTACAATCGTTACGATATCTCCCTTGAAGTCCATACCCTCAACATCGATTTCACCATTGGGATATTGATTGAACACATCTTCTATCGGCAACCAGCTTTTTCCATTGAAATGAACAATATGAGCCCAATTGTTTACATGGATAATATCGTTTAGGGCGTTTCCTCTGATTTTAATTATGTTAAGATGATAGGTACTCATATCTTCAATGGAAAACCATTCACTCAGATCTCCGTTCGCGGGATTGAAGCGAATTAATCCTGAATAATCTATATAGTAGAAATATCTGTCATAGGCCCAGACCGAACAGATTTTACCCCGTTCAGTCGAATCCTGTGGAAAGAAGACATATTCATGACTGATAGTATTCCAATTACCATTATTACAATAAAGGGCTATACTCTGGCCGGAATATTCACCGTCAGTATTGGAACCAACGGCAACCACTCGATCATCAATTCCATAAACATCACTGAGATCAAGGGGCGTCCCGCTTTCCATCTTCGTGAAGGTCGAGCCGTCATAATGGACAATGGAACCATTGAGACCGACAAAGTAGATATCTGATGATGAAGTACCCCAAATACCAAATCCGGAACAAGCATCCAATCCCATATTTTGAATATGATATAGGGTCCAAGTATTACCATCCCAATGGATAGGAGAACAATAATCGGTTACCCAAATATCATTGTCAGAGAAATACCAGATACTATACAGGTCTAAAGTATTGCTGTAGATTCCCATCAGTACCCATTCCGTACCGTTCCACCGGGCGGCATTGTACTCACCGCTGTCGGTTTCGATGTTACCTACGACCCAGATGTTATTCTCATCCACGATCCAGACATCTCTAAGGTAACTGCCATAGTTACCGAGTGTGTCGATCTCCCAGGTGAAGTCATGGCTGGTGGTATCCATGGTATGCACAGTGATAAGTTCCGACTCAGCTTTGGTTTTGCCATCCTTCAGGAAGCGGACGCGGTAGGTGTAATCGGTATCCGGCGTCAGGTTTTCATCGATGATCAGGGTATCATCATCATGGCAGGTGTAGGTTGCCACTGTAGAGTCGTCCCGGTCGAGCGCGAAGGCGCTGACATCTCCCGAATCCGGCAGTGCGACATTCAGGACTACTGAAGTACAGAATATATCTTCGACGGTCAGATAGATGTCGTAGTCCGGTTGTTCGGTCGGACACTCCCGGCAGGACATGGCGAGGACTGTGGCGAATGCTAAAAAGATCGTGAACATCGCGGTTTTGGTTTTCAGACCATTTGTTATTTTTCCTTCACCAGTCACAATCATGGTCAAACCTACAAATGAATTGGAATAAATTCAAATTGCAAATTGGAGATTGAAAATTCGACGAGTGTGAATTGGTGTCAGTTTACATGGGGTTATGAAAAATAGCCGCGGATTTGCACGGATTAATACGGATAAGTAAACGATAAAACCAGTTTTCGCTATGTCACACTGGTTTTGGCTGACTTTCCGCAGTCAGAGAGTCAATCATGGAAAAAAACCTCTATGTAGTTTCAAGAATATATCCCGTCTGACGGAACAACGAATGCAACACTTAATTTCAGACTCCTTTACTTTAGTCTGACAATGCAAAAACTGAAGCCGGCCATACAGCCGATGCTTCCATTATAACGCCCACAGTAATATGAACCATCGTCTTCAATGATCTCGGTCCAACTTGCCCCATTATAATAGTTAATATCATACAAGGAAAAAACCATAATGTCATTATGGTCGATAACATCAATATCGCTTCCATCACGTATACCATCGATTACAATATAAGTATCTGTTGCAATATGATATTTAATCATTCCCTGCCACGACATGATATAGACTATTCCATCAAAGACATTCAAACATCGCATTATACCCCAATCTTTTTTAGAAGGGTCACCCCACACATCGTAGGAATGTAAAATGCTCTGCCAATGACCATCTTTTAAGACCAGCACCTGGCTCTCGAAGCCAGAGCGGTCATAAGCCAGAATGGCTACATTGCCATACTCATCTCCGTCAATATCCTTGATGTAAAGTTTTGTGCCGGTTTCCATGACGCCGAAATTCTGACCGTCATAATTCACGACCGCCCCCGAATCTCCTGCAAAGTAGACATCATTCGGCGAAGAACCGTATATCTGGTAAACACCAATGGCTCGCTCCGACGGCAGAACTCCCATATTCCAGAGATCGTAGCGGGTCCAGACACTGTCTTTATAATGGTCAGGGATACCCCCCGATACCCATATATCTTGTTCATTAAACGCATACATACCAATAATATCAGGCATTAATTCGGATGATTCTTGTGGAATCCACTCGTGACCATCGTAAATACAAATACTGTATTCATCATGATTATATGAGACTCTTCCGCCCGCCCAGATATTGTTTTCATCGAACAGCCAGACATCATTGATAGCACAGAAACTGGTATTGAACCAAGAGACTTCAGTCGTGAATTGTTTGGCGCTCGGCGCCATGGTGGTGAATCGGAGGGTGTCGGAGCATTCTTTTCGCTCACCGTCTTTCAGGCTGTAAGCAACTAAGGAATATTCAGTGTTGGCCGAGAGATTCGTCAGCCACATGACCGTATCCGGACCATGGAATGTGTATTCCCCGACCGTGTCGCTCCTATTTTCCAATAGGAAGCGGTTATACTTCAGGCTGTCTGTGTCCATACTGACCTTCAGCAGAGCCGAAACGCAGTCGCTGTGGATCAGTTCCATGTTGATACTGAGGTCTTCCTTCGGTTCGGTCGGGCATTCCTTGCAGGAGATAGCGAGGACTGTGGCGAATGCTAAAAAGATCGTGAACATCGCGGTTTTGGTTTTCATACCATTTGTTATTTTTCCTTCACCTGACACGATCATGGTCAAACCTACGGATGAATTGGAATAAATTCAAATTGCAAATTGAAAGTTGAGGATTCCAACTTTATTTCTACTTTATCTCTATTTTACTACTACCTTATCCCAATCTCTGCTTTTGTGATCGTGTTTCCCGACCGGAAGCCGCAGATTTTCCAATCATGATTTAGAAAGGATTCAAGTAATTCCGGAGAATATTTTTCCCGAACGAGCGGATAAGCTCCGTTCTGTTTTTTACCGGTTCCATAGAGAATTCCTGTATGATATAATCGCCGGAGAAGCGAAACGCCTAAAAGTTTCTGGCTTTCCTTACCGGAGACGCCTTCCGGAATGTGGATTTTATCGTCGTCTGAATCAATCTCGACCGAGGGAAATCCGTCGTCGGCGAGACTTTTCAGAAAGTTGACGATCCGGCAAATCCGGAAAAGCGTCATGGCAGAAAGCCGGGTGCAATCCTGTGTTTCCACCGGATAATGACTGCTTCTGTAACAAAGTGTGGAATCCGGGACTTTTCCGGAATCTTGCAGCCGGTCGAAAACCGGCGTGCTGGGCACAAGGTAAAACAGCGACGGACCGATCAGGCACGGCAAACCGGCGAGAAGAAGAATCGCGTTCAGGATTTCCGCGGTCGTTTCACACGGAAGTCCGATGATGATGTAAGCGGTGACGGAAAGTCCGATACTGTGAGCGCTGTTGACGATTTCGATAAATTTCTTAGTTCCGAACGGCCGTTTCAGGTTTGTCTGCATCGTTTCGCCGGGCGTCACCAACGAAACATTCAATGATGAAAATCCTGCTTGTTTCATTTTCTTCAATATTTCCGCATTCAGATTCGATGCCGTAATGCCGTTCATTGCCTGAAGTGAGAGGTGAAAATCCGGAAAACGTTCGATGACGCCGTCCAGAAATTCCGCCAACCATCTTCGGTTTCCGCCGAAATGATCGTCTTCAAAATCGAAAGAGCGGATTCCGGCGGCAATCTTTTCACCCATTTCATCGAGAACGTTCGACACTGAGCGAATCCGATAGCGGTCGCCCATCGTCAGGTGAATCGAGCAGAATTCGCACCGGTTAGGACAGCCGCGGCTGGCGAGAATCATCGCATGGAGTTTGTCGTTCAGGAAATAATCCGGCGTTCCCGGCGTTTGTGCATCAGCAAATGGAAGCGCATCCAAATCCACGATCCATTCGACGGGATTGTGAACGATCTTATTTCCCTTTTGCCAGACAAGATTGGGAACCGATCCAAAGTTCGGTGTCGTCTTTTCCAATTCGTCAAGAAGACATTTCGCGGCGATTTCGCCTTCGCCAGCAATGACGAAATCCGCGCCGACTTGAAGGTAATTTTCCGGCCGGACGGAAGCATCCGCGCCGCCGAC
The DNA here is from genome assembly GCA_028719225.1 of Fidelibacterota bacterium. Taxonomy (GTDB): domain Bacteria; phylum Fidelibacterota; class UBA2242; order UBA2242; family UBA2242; genus 0-14-0-20-45-22. Next base: position 7,553 of record JAQUKI010000062.1, read on the forward strand.
GATTATGACGGCGGAAGGCTTTCTTTCATGAATCAGTCGGATGAGTTGAAAAACCGTTTCGGAGTAGGTCGTGAACATCGCGGAGATCAAGAAAATGTCGAATTCGCCGGGAATTAATTGCGTGATTTCATCGTCCGAAAGTCCAAAGCGGTAGAATCGTTTGTACAGTGAAAACGGCGAGGCATCGTCGGGACGATAGAACGGCGAAACACCTTTTAATGCGGCAGGAAGAGAAACCGGGCGCGGTTTCGCATTCCGCAAGTCGATCAGCGTCGGATGAAATTCGCGAATCGCGGCGGCGACGGATAATAAACCGAGCGGGTAATTGCGGATCGGTGTTCCGTAAAAATCTTCGATGGGCGGTTGGATGAGGCAAATGACTTTTTTCACGATGAAAACTTACTCAATCCGGTTCAAGCGGCGAAACTGATTTTTAAGAAGACGGTTGCGCCGAAAAGTATTCTGTCTTAATTTCATCCGAATGATAAAAATGGAATCAGAATGATGAAATCGAATCCAGTTCAAATGAAGGAAAATCTCGAGATCGCAGGAATTTTAAAGCGGCTGAAATCGCTGTCGAATCCGTCGGCGATCGCCGGAATGGAGCACTTCGGCATCACACCGGGGAAGACGTTTGGCATCGGCATTCCGCCGCTTCGCGCCTTGGCGAAGGAGATCGGGAAAGATCACTCGTTAACGGCGCTTCTCTGGAACGAGAACATTCGCGAGACGCGGATTCTGGCGAGCATGATCGACGATCCGAAGCAGTTGACCGAGGCGCAAATGGAAGTATGGGTCGTCGAATTCGACTACTGGGAAATCTGCGATCAATGCATCATGAACCTGTTCGAGAAATCGCCTTTGGCGTGGCAGAAAGCGGTAGAATGGGCGGAGCGCCCGGAGGAGTTTGTACGGCGCGCTGGATTCGTCCTGATGGCGCGGCTGGCTGTGAGCGATAAAAAGGCGAAAGACGAAGATTTCACGCCGTTTTGGAAGTTGATCGAAAAATACGCTACCGACGAGCGGAATATGGTGAAAAAAGCGGTCAATTGGGCGTTGAGACAAATGGGAAAACGGAATCTCGCGCTGAACCGGCAGGCGTTGGATTTGTCCCGGAAACTCGTGCAATCGGAATCGAAAAGCGCGCGTTGGATCGCCACGGACGCACTCCGTGAATTACAGAACGATTACGTTCAGCGGAAAGTAAATAAATGATTGCCGCAACCATTCACATTGACGCTTTTTCGATGATCTTGAAAATCGTTGAAACGATCGACCGGTCGGAAGCGGTTTTGCAATTCCGAAAGGGAATTGTGCGAATTGCCGCCGCCGAAATTCTCAATCGAGATGAACAGGCTGAAATTCAGGATCGCGCGGAAAGTGTTCTGGACGATTTTATTCGACAAACGGAAAAATACAAACTCGATTCAATATCCGTGACTGCCGCCGGTTGTCTGGCGGAATCTCAGACGCTGAGGAATCTGAGGTTGTTTTTAAAAGACCGCGGCTTTCCATCGCCTCAAATGCTGACGCCGGAAACGGAAAGCAGGATGTTCCTGCCTATCGATTTTCTGCCGTGCGAGGAAGATTTCTGTGTCGTTCGTCTTGGCGAAGGCGATTTTCATATCGACGCCGGAACGCGGCGAAATATTCAAATGATCCTGACGTTGCAATTGGGGCTGTGTCGTCTATCAGATCGATTTTTACGGAATTCATCACCGGCGCCTGAAGATTTGATCGGATTGCGGCAGCATATTTCGGATGAGTTGGAACGGTTTCGCTGGATTTCCCACCCGGGAAAATGTCTCTGCGTCAGCGACGCGGCGATGGCGCTTTGGAAGTTTGCGAATCGGGAAATGGAGAAATCGGCTGGTCGGGAAATCTTCCTGACGCTTGCCGATGTTCAGAAGATCATTACTGAAATATGCACGCTTTCACCGACGGAATTGCGTCGTCGGGAGAGCGATCCGAACTATCAATCGTTATATTTGCCGACAGCGATTTTAGTTGAACATTTGCTCCGACACTTCGATCGGGAGCGGATTCAAATTTTGCCGCTTTCAGTTGACAGCGTTTCGTAAACCAGCGGCGGTGGAGCGATGGGCGTCTCGAAAAAACCATAGGCTTCCCGAATGCCCGATTCAGCCTGTTTGAAGGCGTTTTCGTCCGGCGCGTGAACGATTACCAGCGGTTCTCCTACAGAGACAAAATCGCCCAACTTCTTTTCGATGACAAGTCCGACTTCCGGCTGAATGACATCGGTGAGTGTTTTCCGTCCGGCGCCGAGTTCCAGCGAAATCATGCCGATCGACGTAGTTTCGATGTGTGAGACATAGCCGGATTTTTCCGAAAGAACCGGCGCGATATATTTGGCTTCCTTATATTTTTCTGGATTTTCGATTAGCGAAACGTCGCCGCTCTGCGCGGAAATCATCATCAGAAATTTCTCGTAAGCGGCGCCGGAATCGAGCGCCCGGCGTAAAGATATTTTTGCGCGAGTAAGGTCGGTTTCGAGTCCGGAAAGGATCATCATCCAGCCGGTAAGGATCAGCGTCAATTCGACGAGATCGGCAGGACCGCCGCCTTTCAGGACATCGATGCACTCGGCTACTTCTAACCAGTTGCCGACGTTTTTTCCGAGCGGTTGATTCATGTCTGTGAGGAGCGCGACGACCTTCAATCCGAAATATTCGCCGACGTTTTTCAACTGGCGGGCAAGCCGTTGGGTGTCTTCATATTTCGCCAGAAACGCGCCGTTACCGGTTTTAACGTCTAAGACAAGTCCGTTGATGCCTTCGGCGATTTTCTTGCTCAAGATGCTTCCGCAGATGAGCGGAATGGATTTGACGGTCGAGGTTACGTCGCGCAGAGCGTACATTTTTCGGTCGGCGGGAACGAGATCGGGCGTTTGACCGCCCATCGCAAGATGGTTCTTTTTCACCAGATTTTCGAATTCTAAACGGGAGAGATTGACGTTAAAACCGGGGATGCTTTCAAGTTTATCCAGTGTCCCGCCTGAATGTCCGAGACTGCGCCCGGAGATCATCGGCACGACGCATCCGACTGAAACCGCCAATGGCGCGAGTATCAATGAAACCTTGTCGCCGACGCCGCCGGTGCTGTGTTTGTCAACTTTAAATTCCGGAACATCGATCAGATTGATCAACTCGCCCGGCCGCATCATCGTATCGACCAAGGTAATTGTTTCGGCGTCCGTCATGCCCCGAAAATTGACCGCCATCAGCCAAGCTGCCATCTGATAATCCGGAATTGTGCCTTTGACATAACCGGTAATGAAATCGGCGATCTCCTCCGGTGTATGTTCCAGTCCGTTTTTCTTTTTTTCTATAAAATCAGTTGGAATCATAAATCTCTTCCTATTTTTTTCCGAGTGAAAAATCGGAATATCTTGCGAAAATCCAGAATTCTCTGTTCGTGAGATGTGTAATAAATCAGGTAAATGCCGATGATCAGGATAATAAGATTCGGCGTCCACATCGCCCAAAACGGTGAAATGATCACCATGTCGGCGAGTTCTTCACCGCCGATGAGAAAAACGTAATAGAGCAGGAAAAACGCGATGCTCAATGTCGCGGCGACGGTGATGCCGCCTTTCCGCGTCATGACGCCCAGCGGCGCACCGATCAGGATGAACATGATGCAGGCAAACGGAATCGAGAATTTTTTCTCAATTTCGACGTTATATTTATTGATCTGTTTTTGATAACTGAAAGCCAGTCCCGATTCGCCTTTGACGCGATTTTTCAGTGTGTTCAGTCGTGCGTTCTTCTGTATTGCTTGCAGCGGTGGCAATGCTTTGGTATTTTTATTTTTTTCCGCCTCGATGATTTTCTCCAGTGTTTCCATCTTCGCCGGCGCTTTACGTCCCAGTTCGCTCATCGTGAGCTTATTGATCTTGTAAAGGATTTTCTTGTGTTCTTCCGAATACTTGGCGATTTCCTTCCGCATCAATGCGATGCTCATTTCGCGGTCGCCTCTTCGGGCGGTGTCTCGGCGTTCCAGCATCATGTTATCGACGGGAATTGCGATCCGGTGTTTTTTAAAATCGATGCGTCGGTAATCGGCCATATTCTCGAGATTGAGTTCGTGGATTTGCCCGGAGAATAATGTGAAAAGGATTGTGTTGCCGTCAACGGCGAGAAAACCGCTGTCCGCGTAGATCGTCGTCTGCGTATCGAACTGGTCTTTGTTATAGATCGTGATTTGTCGGAGCGATTCGCCCTTTTTCGACTCGACGTAGATCGAATAATCCGGAATATCATCCATGAAATATCCCGGTTCAATGGTCAGACCGGGCCGGAGACGGTAAATATCTCCGGCTAATAGTCTCGCCTTGTGGTTGAAATCGGGAAGAATATT